>CAMETB010000051.1 GCA_945936265.1 uncultured Clostridia bacterium | reverse complement strand
CCCCCCTTTTTTTGCTATAGTATCTTTTGAAAATCGGGATGTAGCGCAGTTGGTAGCGCGCCTGCTTTGGGAGCAGGATGTCGCAGGTTCGAATCCTGTCATTCCGACCATAATAATAACCACACAAAAATATTTATATCGCATTGGAGAAGACTATGAAGTGTAAAGTTTGTGGTGCAGAAAGCGGAAAATATCCGTTGTGCAAAAGTTGTAATTTGAAAAAGGAGCAGGGCAAAATAATCAAATGTGAAGTGTGCGGAAATTGGCATTATGCTTCTCAGCCTTGCCCATCATCAGAAGTAGATGAAAGCCAAGATGGATATGTATACAATAAGAAAACAACTCTCATCACTAAATCCGAACAAGGTTATTTCTCAGCAATAAAAGAAGGCGTGCCGTCGGATTATTTTGTATTTCCACAAATTAATCTTGCTTCATTTATTGAAAAAGTTGATGATTCAAAATTCCGTAGTGAATTGTTTCGCAATGTCGATTTTTTAATAACAGACGGCACTTATGTACCGAGAATCGTAATTGAGATAAATGATATGTCGCATAATAGCACCGACCGGAAAGAGCGCGATGAAAAAGTAAAAAATATATGTGAAGAAGCCGGGATTCCTATAATAACATTATGGACCTCATACGGAATAAATCAGTCTTACATTAACGAAAAAATAGCAGAGGCGTTAGATGCGCCTACTAAGCGTGTTCATCATTTCAAATTAAATCGGCCTGCAAAATCGTCTTCTAAAGAAGATAATGATTCAAATGAAGTGAAAAAACAAGGTTGTTATGTTGCCACTTGCGTTTATGGATCTTATGATTGCCCTGAAGTCTGGACGCTTAGGAGATTTCGTGATGATACGCTTAGCAAGACTTGGTTTGGAAGATTGTTTATTCGTGTATATTATGCAATCAGTCCAACGATTATAAAATGGTTTGGACACACTAAGTGGTTCAAAATGTTTTGGAGAGGCAGATTGGACAATTTGGTAAACAAATTGCATAGTAAGGGTGTAGAAGATACACCGTACAGTGACAAGTATTAAACTCATTTCTGTTTTTTTACTATGGTATACAGATTTTTAAGGGCTGACCGTGCGGTCAGCTCTTAATTTTATTTGAAATTTTCAACCTACAACAGCCAAACACTTGTATTCGTTAATTTTATTGTGCTATAATAATCATATCTTGCGAGGCGGACAGTCAAATCGGGAAAACCGTTTTGATGAGTGTTTTGCAAAAGCAAAAATGCGGAAGATTATTTCACATAAATTGCGAAAAAATTATGTTTTTCGTGGAGCAATTTACGTTATGATAATTCAAAAAACGTCGTTTGAGGTAACAAAATGAAGAAAAAATCATAAAATCGTTATGCGTAGCTTTGTCGGTAATTTTATTAGTGGTGCTTGGATACATATTGTACGTTGTTTTTAGTTACCATCGTATTGATGATAACCTTATCCTTGATGTCAGCAAAGAAGCGACGGATAACGCTCCCGTTAATACTGAACTTTCTCTTATAACCTATAATATCGGATTTGGTGCATACAGTGCCGATTATTCTTTTTCAATCATCAGTCCGGGCGCGTTCAGGAAAAATGCGGTTTCAAGCCGTACAGAAGTCTTGAAATGGAAACAAGAATGGGAACGAAGGAACAGGGAACTCTGAATATTTTAATCAATCCCTCAAAAAACATTCATTTTGAATTTTCTCATCCCGAAACCTTGATTTATAAGGATAAATTATTACCACAATGATACTTTAAGCCCCGCCTCGTGCGGAGCTTTTTCTGTTTAAATCTGTTGTATGAATTTTCCCGCTTCTGAATATCATTATTTTGGCATAATCTGTATTTGCGCAAAATATGTTGACTTATGACGAATAATATGATAAAATACGGACAGAACTTCCATTCCCGAATGACGATCTTTGAGGCGATTTTAACGACAAAATCTAACTTGGTTATGCCCCAAAGGTTATGAAAAACTAAAAGAGATATGTGGAGGGAACATGAATACTGCAACCATAGGTGGCAAGGAATTTACCGAAATGCTCTGTGCAGGGGCAAGCCGACTTGCGATATATAGACAAAACGTAAATGATTTGAATGTTTTTCCAATTCCCGACGGAGATACGGGGGACAATATGATGATGACCTTCGCATCAGGGGCGGAGGCTGCGAAAAGCGCAGGGGAAAAACTCGGAGATACAGCAAAAGCCGCGGCTCGCGGAATGCTTCTTGGTGCAAGAGGCAATTCGGGAGTCATATTGTCGCGGATTTTTTCAGGAATTACAAAGGAATTTTTTGAGCTTGACGAGGGCGGCATATACGATTTTATGAGGGGAATGGAATCGGGCGTTGCCGAGGCTTACGATGCCGTAAAAACTCCCGTTGAGGGAACGATTCTCACGGTTTTCAAGGACGCCGTTACGTATGCAAAATCAAAAAATTCTTCAACCGTAAAAGAGTACTTTGATGATTTGCTCTCCGAAATGGCGCGCTCTCTTGAAAGAACGCCCGAGCTTTTGCCCGTGCTATCCGAGGCGGGCGTCGTCGATAGCGGAGGTGCGGGGCTTCTTTATATTTTCGAGGGAATGAGGGACGCTTTGCTCGGCAAGGCTCCGTCGGATACTTATTCGACCGCCGACTTTAAGAGGGCGGACGATATTGATTTTTCGCTTTTCGGCGCGGATAGCGAACTCAAATACGGGTATTGTACGGAATTTCTTTTAAGACTTCAGAATTCAAAATGCGACGTTTCAAACTTTGACCTTGAAGCGTTTGTTGCATATTTGCAAAGCGTTGGCGAATCGGTTGTGGCGTTTAAGGACGACAGTATAGTAAGAGTCCATGTTCACACCATGCACCCGGGGCAGATACTTGATTACTGCCAGCAATACGGCGAATTTCTCACGATGAAAATAGAGAATATGGCTCTGCAGAACAGCGAGGCGCTTGAGAGAGGGAATAACGCACAGTCGGTAATTGAAAAGAAAAGGCAAAAGGCGACGGGAATAGTATCGGTCTGCAACGGCGACGGAGTAAAGGAAACCTTTATTTCATTAGGAGTTGACGCCATTGTTGACGGCGGGCAGAGTATGAATCCGTCGGCGGCGGATTTTATAGATGCATTTGACAAGGTAAACGCAAGAAGAATCTTCGTTTTTCCAAACAACGGCAACGTCATAATGACGGCGGAGCAGGCAGCAAGCCTTTACGATAAATCCGAAATAGTAGTTATAAAGACCCACACCGTCGGAGAGGGCTATGCCGCAATATCAATGATGGACACCGAGGGCGATACAAAGTCAATAAAAGATAGCGCCGAAGAGATAGTATCCGGCGTTGTCACGGGACTTGTTTCCCACGCAAGCCGAAACGCCGATATGAACGGAGTGCAGGTGCACGAGGGTGACTATATAGGCTTCGTCGGGGACGAAATTCTATCCGACGGCAAAGATCGCAACTCGGCGGCAAAGGAAATGCTCTCAAAGCTTGATACGGACGAATACGGCGTTATGCTGGTAATCGTCGGAGAAGAAACGAAAGACGAGGAAGCAGACGAGCTTTATAAAGAACTTTCTGCTATATACAAAAACACCGAAATAATAATGATAAACGGCGGACAACCAATCTACGATTATATGATAGTGCTTGAATAGGAGAAAAATTATGCTTACTTTATTTACCGATACGGATACCGATATAACCCCGCAGGTTGCGGCGGAATACGGATACAAGCTTATAAGTATGCCGTATGCCATAGACGGAAAAACTTATTTTCCTTACGAGGACACAAAAGAGGTAGACCTTCACGCATTTTACGACGGTTTAAGAGGCGGGATTCTGCCCGTAACAAGCGGAATTTCAACCGAGAAATACAAGGAATATTTCCGCCCTGAGTTTGAAAAAGGCAACGATATTCTCTACGTTCATTTTTCAAGAAAAATGACATGTACGTTTGAGGCTATGGACGAGGCGATAGCGGAGCTTCTTAAAGAATTTCCCGAGAGAAAATTTTACCCGATAGATACAAAGGGAATTACGATAGTAAGTTATAACATAGCAAGAGAAATAGGCGACATGCGCCTTGCGGGCAAGAGCGCCGAGGAAATAGTCGCCTGGGCTGATATCGAGGTAGATAAATTTGCGCAGTATTTCTTTGCCGACGACCTTAAATTTTTCCGCAGAAGCGGCAGGGTAAGCGGTATATCGGCAACGATGGGAACACTGCTCGGAATAAGACCGATAATATATATGAGCCCCGACGGACAAATGGTAAGTCTTACAAAAGAAAGAGGAAGACAAAAAGCCATGGAACGTCTCGTTTCCTTTGTCGAGGAGCTTGGCGATGACATATATTCGCACCGCGTCGTAATAGGACATACCGACGCTCCCGAACTCGCCTCTGAGCTTGCCGGGAGATTAAAGAATAAATTCGGCGAAAATCTCAATATAGAAATAATTGTGACCAATCCGACGGCGGGAAGCCATTGCGGACCCAACGGAGTCGGAGTATCGTTCCACGCTAAACACAGATGAGGATATTATGATAGAGATACAGACAGTAAGGACGAAAAAACAGCAAAAGGAATTTCTTGAATTTCCGCTGCAAATGTACCGTGACAATCCCTTTTTTGTTCCGCCTCTTTACGGAGATGAAAAAAAGATATTCCGTCCCGATTTTGTCTATAACGATACCTGCAAATCGGAATATTTTTTAGCGGTTAAAGACGGGGTTACCGTCGGGCGTATTTCCGCAATTATTCAAAACGCCTCCAACGAAAAAACGGGCGAAAAAAGAGTCAGATTTACACGCTTTGATTCGATAGACGACAAAGAGGTCGCAAAAGCGCTCTTTGATGCGGTTGAAGACTTTGCGCGCTCAAACGGCATGGACACCGTTTGCGGACCTCTCGGATATTCCGACCTTGAAAGAGAAGGACTTCTTATCGAGGGCTTTGACGAGCTCTCCACGTTTGAGGAGCAGTACAATGAGGAATATTACGGCTCTCTTGTCGAGGAGTGCGGATATTCCAAAGAGGTCGATTGGGTTGAGTCTAAAATATACGCTCCCGACGAGGGCGCCGAGGCTATGGAAAAGACGGCGCAGTTCGTTATGAAAAGGTACAACCTCCATGTAGGAGAGGCAAAGAGCGTTTCCGATTTCTTAAAAAAGTACGCCGACGGATTCTTTGAACTTCTCGACATAGCATACGACGGTCTTTACGGCACCGTGCCGTTTACGAACGGCATGAAAAAAATGATGATGGATAATTTCCGCCTTATAATAGACTTAAAGCACGTTGTCGTGGTGCTAAATGAGGAAAATAAAATCGTCTGCCTGGGAATTTGTTTCCCGTCGCTTGCAAAAGCGCTTCAAAAGTCGCAGGGAAGACTGACCCTACCCGCACTTTTCCGCGTTCTTAAAGCGATAAAGCACCCCGAGATAATCGACCTCGGACTAATAGCCGTCCACCCCGATTATCTTAACAAGGGCGTCAATGCAATAGTTGCCGCAGGACTTATGAAAATGCTGACAGAGGACGGCGTTAAGTATGCGGAAACCAACTTAAATCTTGAAAATAATTATGCGATCCGCAATCAGTGGAAGCACTTTAAGAGCGTACAGCACAAGCGCAGGCGCTCGTACGTGAAAAAGCTGGAGGAGAACAAATGATAAAAATAGCAATAGACTGCCTCGGCGGTGACAAAAGTCCAAACGCCAACATAGAAGGAACGGTAAACGCACTTAAAAACCACGATGACCTTTTTGCCGTTCTTTTCGGGGATGAAAAAGTCATTCGTGAAAAACTCTCGGGTTTTGACTATCCGGCGGAGAGAGTGTCGATAATTCACGCTCCCGACGAGGTAAACGGCAACGATAAGCCGATAAATGCGGTAAGGCTCAAAAAAGATTCCTCAATGATCCGTGCAATAAAAGAGTTAAGGGAGAATGAGGAAATATCCGCGCTCGTTTCAAGCGGAGCAAGCGGAGTTCTGGTCGGCGCCGCAATAGCGAGGATAGGAAGAATAGAGGGTGTTCGCCGTCCCGCCTTTTGCCCGATACTTCCCACCATGGACGGAAGTATAGTCGGCATTTGCGACAGCGGAGCCAATATAGACTGCACCCCCGAGCAGTTAAGGCAGTATGCCGTTATGGCAAGCGCATATATTTCGTGCGTTTACGGCATTGACTCTCCCAAGGTTGCGCTTCTTAATGTTGGAGTTGAGGAGGAAAAGGGCGACGAATTAAGAAAAGAAGCCTACAAACTCCTTAAAGAAGAAAAGAGCATAAATTTTGTCGGCAATATGGAGAGCAGAGATCTTCTCTCGGGAAAATACAATCTTGTCGTATGTGACGCTTTTGCGGGGAACGTGTTGATAAAAAGCACGGAGGGCGCCTGCCTTGAAATGCTCAAAAAACTGAAAAAGGATATTATGTCCTCGTGGATAAATAAGCTCGGCGCGCTTCTTATGCGCAAAATGTTTAAGCAAGAAAAAGAGTTTATGAACTATCAGAACTACGGCGGCAGCGTCCTGCTCGGGCTTGAAAAAACAATAGTTAAAGGGCATGGCAGCTCGGGTGCCAGAGCGTTTGAAAAGTGCATAGACCAGGCGTACACAATGATTGATAAAAATCTTAATGAAAAAATCGCTTCGGCTTTGAATTAAAGGAGATACATATGCTTGATAAGGTAAGAGAAATGCTCGCAAGTCAACTCAAAATGGATATTGACCAAATAAAGCCCGAGTCCTCCATAAAGGACGACCTCGGTGCTGATTCCGTCGATATTCTTCAGATCCTTATGACCATGGAGGAAGAAAACGGAATAGTAATTCCCGACGAAGAGCTTGCAACCTTCGTCACCGTCGGTGATATAGCAAAATATCTTGACAGTCTCCAAAAATAATCGGCAAATGCCACAGCTAAATTCATAAACCTAAAAAACGCCCCGAGTACCCTCGGAGCGTTTTTATCTACTTTTGAAGATTCAAGTGGCGGGTATTTTGCGGTATGAACTTATATTGAGTTGACTTTTTTGCCGTCGAGTATGATTTCTTCGATAGAGCCGCGGGCGGTGGAATGTCCGTCTTCGTTTACGTCGTCAAACTCAATTTCTCTCACTATGCCTCTTACGCCCTGGACACGTTCTTCGTTTACCATTATATTTTTCAGCTCAAGGGTTTTTACTTTGCTTGAAAGGTACGGGTCGAACACTTCGTAATTTCCCATTCGTACGGATTTCGGGCCGCAGCATACAAGATAAGAGTATGGAAAATTTTCCTTATAAAGCGTTAAGTCAATGTTTTCAAGGCATAAATATCCTATGTTTGCACCGAGTTCAAAAGCGGCAAAGCTTCCTCTTATCGGGTCGGAATCAACGTAAGGGGGAAGCTTGTCTATCGGGTCGCACAAATCGATTTTTATGTTTTCAAAAAACAGATTATCGGCACTGCCCACGTCCCCTCGCTCGGGGGACTCTCCTATATTGTAGCCGGGGGTCTGATAATACATTTTGAACGTGCGTATGCCTTTTACGTTTTTTATTATTGTGTCTTTAAGAGAGCAGTCAATCTCGCTTCCGTCGTCAAAATAATAGCGGCCGGGCTCAATTCTCAACGCTTTGTATCCGCTTGACTTTGAAAGTTCAAGATTTTCGCACAGTACCGTGTCCATCGGACCGAAGTCAACGGAAGAATTCTGCCAGTCGTAAACGTTCAAAGCTACGAGATCGTCACCAACCTCGCCGCTTACGTTGCGGCATATAAGATTTTTTGTGTTTCCGTTTATGTGAAGCCCGTCCGCATAGCAGCTCTCGAAGCGTATATTTTCAAAAACGGCGTTTTTAATATCTCCCGCCTGCACACAAAAACCTGCCGTATGGGCAAAGGTGATATTTGTCAGAGTCAGGTTTTCCATATTATTAAAGAAGAACAGAGAGGATACTCCGAAAAAACTTCTTTCCTCATCGTATTTTCCGCTCTTGCCGTATCCGCCGCGCGCAGAGCGCATTTCTTCCCACCTTCCGCCGTCTATTGATATGTTGTAATTCTTCTCAATATCGCAAATGGGGCGGTGTGTTCCGTCGGCGGTATTGCTGTTCCGAAGCATAAGAACGCTGCAATCGGGCGTTTGCCTTATGGTAGCTCCGTTTGCCTCAATGCGACGGTTTGAGGGTATGACTATCTGTTTTTCTATATAATAGGGCTTTTTGCGTGCGGGAATAACGACAATTTCGTGCTCGTCAATCGCCGTCTGAAAAGCGTCTGCCCAAAGCTCCTTTTCACCGTCACTTTTCATCAAAAAACCGTAATCCGTCAGGCTTGTCCTGTCTGTAAGGGAATTTATAAGCACCTTGTTTTGCGCCTTTGCCTTATCCAACTTTTCATATATCTTTTCTTCTATACCGTTTTTCATAACTTTTCCTCTCTGTCGGCTTACTTCTTACATTGTACCATAAAAAAGCGAATATCGGTAAATTTTTCACAGGAAAAGAATAATTATTAAATCTATTGAAATTTCGGGTATTTTGTAGTATAATGTCCGTATATCTTAAACTCGGAGAGGAGATATTATGTTACCAAATCCTATCTTCTGGAAAGTACATATGTACGGCGTTATGATAGCCGTCGGAATACTTTGCGGATTTCTTGTTCTTTATTTGTATTCAAAGAGGTTATCCATCGAGGAAAAACTCGTTGACTTTTCGTTTTACAACGGAGTAGGCGCAATAGCCTTCGGATTTGCGGCGGCGGCTTTCTTCCAGGCAATTTACAATTATATAAAAAATCCGCAGGCGGGCTTTCACCTCGGCAACGGAATAACCTTTATAGGAGGTCTTCTCGGCGGAGCGGGATTTTTCCTTATAGTTTACTTTATCTTACGCAAAAAGATGGATCTGCATCTTCTTAAAATTTTACCCGTAATACCTTGTGTCATCACCGTCGCACACGGCTTTGGAAGAATAGG
>CAMETB010000050.1 GCA_945936265.1 uncultured Clostridia bacterium | reverse complement strand
GACGGTTTTATTCTTTTGATTATTTGCTATCGTTTACTACGGTGTTAGGAAATACATAATCGCTGTATTCCTGTACAACGAGCGTTATTCCCTTGGTAGCAAGTATCTTTGCAGCCTCTTTGAGTATCTCTGCGTGAGGTGTGGGAGATGCGGCAACGGTTATCGTGGTGCCGTTTAATGCGCTGTAATCAACCGTGCTGTCAAATCCGTCGGTCGGATTATCAACAACGCTTATAACTGCACCATCATAATTTGCCGCTATGAAGTCCTTTATCTGCTGGCTCTTGAGTGCGGCTACAAGTGCCTTGGTCTTTGGAGTGTTTTCATTGCCTGCCTTCACTGCAACTATGTTTGCGTATGCCGAGTACGAACCCTCTATGATAAGAGAATCTTTTACGGGATTGAGTCCCTTGGAAAGTGCAAAATTGGAGTTTATTATGGCAAAATCAAGCGATTCAAGTTGCAAGGGCAACGATGAAGCATCCATTTCAACTATTTCTATGTTGTGCGGGTTTTCAACTATATCAAGTTTGGTTGCGGTAATACCTGCGCCCTCTTTGAGCTTGATATATCCGTTTGCTTCGAGAAGAAGGAGTGCTCTTGCTTCGTTTGTTGCGTCGTTCGGAACGCCTATTTTTGCACCGTCTATATTGTCAAGCGAGGCTCTCTTGCCTGCGTAAAGTCCCATAGGCTCAACGTGTATGGCGCCGACAGAAACAATGTTTGTTCCGTTTTCTGCGTTGAACTTATCAAGGTAGGGCTGATGCTGGAAATAGTTTGCGTCTACGGTATTATTCTTGCCGCAGGATGCGAATGCGAAAAGTGAAGTTAATGCCAAAGCGGCAACGAGTAAAATCGAAATTACCTTTTTCATTGTTATTTTCTCCTTAAATCAAAATTAAATTATTTATTTTCAAAAACGCCCGAATATGACCGCCTGCACATTCGCCCGTTATTGAGATTGGAATGAACGACTATGTAAAACCATTTGTTATACATAATTATCTCCTTTGTTAAGTAAGTTAAAAATCAAAAAGAGGGATGCCCGACAGGCTCCCTCTTACACTATGACAATTTATCAAAAATTATCTGGCAGAAAGCACATCGGAAAAATTCGTATGCGAAACCATGCACATGTTGCACATGCACATCTCTGCCATATCCATACCGAAGAACGCGCAGCGAAGATTTCTCATGGGTGCTCTCCCTTCAAAGTTTTTTGTTGTTGCCATTATACCATTATGTTTTTGACTTGTCAATAGGTTTTTTGAGATTTTTAAGATTTTTTGCGTTTTGCCGATATAACCGCCGTGACGAGCCACAGAATTGTTGATATTGCAAGAAAGATGAGGACGAAAGCGTTTATCTTCTCACGCCACCAAAGCGCGATGGCGAGCGTATTGCCGACAAGCGACACGGCGGGTATTATCGGGGTGAGCATTTTTCCCGTCGGGGCGTTAGTCATAACGAGGTAAAGAAGATAGGTAAAGCCGACGACGAGCAAAAACGAGGTTGCGCACTCGGCAATATAAAAGAGGTTCATATGCTCAATCGAGGTTGCGCGGTAGCAAACGGGTATCGCCATTGAAAAGGCGACGATATACGAAAGGGTGAGCCAACGAAGCGGCGCACCGTCGTTTTCCTTTTGCCGGAGCACCGTTTTAAGTATCATGGCGACAATGAGTGCGCCGTAGGATATAAACTGAACGGGGGCTACGGTATATTCCGTGTGCACCATGCCCGAGAGCAGAATAACGCCCGACGCCACGGTTACAAGAAAGGTGACAAACGTGCGCGAGTACGCCTTTTTGCTTGTCAGAACGTACAAGCCCGCAAACAGAAGAATTGCAAAAGAAGCAACGAGCGAGGCTATGGCGAGCATATAGATATAGGTGCCAAAGCCGTCCGAAAACGGAGAGAGTGACTTATCCGCAAAGGACCTTACAAGGCTTTGTACCCTCTCTGCTGCAAGTATTATAAAATAGAGGGCGAAAAAAGGTATTATAAGTAATGAAAGAATTTTTTCGTTTTTGGTTTTTTCCATCACGTTGCCTCCGTTTATTCTATATAAAAAGCTTTTATCTCGGTGAGCGAGTAAGGTCCGTTATGACCGGTTACCTCGACCTCGAATTTTGAAGAGCGTATCGCTCCGAAACGGCAAATGACCTTGTGCCCTACCGTGTGCCCCTCGAAAAGAAGCACCTTTTTCTTTTGATAAGTGGGCAGATAGCCGTATATTCTGAAAGAGGTGACCGATTGAGCGTTTGTCAGATCCTCTTTTATCACAAGACAGTTTGAAAGGCGGCTTTTTTCGGGTATTTTCCAATCCTCTCTGTCAAGTTCTTTATGTACTATTGTGTAGGTGTCACCGCATTTTGACGGATCGGTATAGTTAAGCGGTACGGAAAAAGAGCGACGTATTTTTTCTCCGAGTTCGAGAACTCGCGCCACGTCCGCATCGGGCAAAAGTCCTCTGTTGTCGGGGCCTATATCGAGGAGGAAATTCGAGCCGTGCCCGACGGACATTTCGTACATACCGAACAATTCGTCAAGGCTTTTGAGCGTGTTTTCGTTATCGTCGTAGAACCAGGTGTCCCTTATCCTACAATCGCACTCCGCGGGCAAAAAGACCGCTTTGTCAAGCTTTTGTTCCTCGGTGGAAAGCTCCGAAAAATCAACCGACGAAACCACGAGCGGATTGTCAAGCGAGGCATATCCGTCCTCGTTGCCTATCCAGCGGACACCGGGCGTCCACTCGGGGTCGCAGAAGGTTAAAATGTCGGGCTGCATTCTGCGTATCTCTGAAACTATGCGCTCCCTGTCGTACTCATGCCCCTCGGAGCCGCAACCGTCAAACCAAAGATAATCTATCTTGCTGTAATTCGTAAGGAGCTCGCCTATCTGACCGATAAAATCGTCGTCGTACTCCTTCCCCGTGAAAAAGGTATTGCATATTTTCCCCATTGTGCGGGAGAATAGTAAAGCCCGACCTTCAAGCCGTATTTTCTGCAGGCGTTTGTAAATTCACGAACAACGTCGCCCCTACCGTTTTTCCAAGGTGTGTTTGCCACGCTATACTTCGAATATTTCGAGGGCCAGAGCGCAAAGCCGTCGTGGTGCTTACAGGTGAGTATCGCATAAGTTGCCCCCGCACTTTTTGCCGTGCGTATCCATTGCTCGCAGTCGAGCTCTTTGGGATCGAACTTTTCGGGTGGCATTTCAACCCCGTCCCAATCCTTATGCCCGGGATAAAAAGAGCGTATGCCGAAGTGAAAGAATATACCAAATTCCCAATCGAGAAATTCAAGCTGTTTTTTGCGTTCGTTCAAAGTACCGACCTCCTCGCTTTTCAACACAGAAATTAAATCGTAAGTAAGTCTTTCTTTATGCATTGTATCACAATATACCGATACGGTCAAGTAAGTAAAATTATTTTGTAAAAATATTATCGGCGTTTCCCCTTACCTACGATAAAAAGCATAAATATCTGTCACTTTATTGAATTATGCGGAAATTTGCTGTACAATAAAAGTATATAAAGTTACGAAATGAGGAAAAAATGTACAAGCATAAAGAAAAATACACACTTGATTTTACAAACGTTAAAAATTATTACGAAATTCATCAGGTAATAGAAAAAGAACTCGATTTCCCGGACTATTATGGGGCAAATTGGGACGCCTTTTGGGACTGTGCGACGGACATGGTAAGCGACAAAGGACTTAATATCGAAATAATAGGTCTTGATAAGATATATGCAAAATATCAGGAAGACATAGATATTTTCCTTAAAATGCTTAAAATGCTGAAGCACAGTTATAACAACAAATATTCGGACATAATCACAATCACGGTACACCACGGGCAAAGCAAAGTTGAAATAGCTTAAATCACCCGACGGTGATATATTTTGCTCAACAAGGCGCATCCTGACGATGCGCTTTTTTATTGGGTGTAGTTCGTTTTAAGCAAATATTAAAGTGTCTTGAAGCATGCAATTTTTTTACAAAATCAACAATGTTAATATTTTCTATTGTCAAAATGGAATATTTATGCTATAATGTATCTGTACAACGATTTTTGCGCAGATGGAGTTTATAAAGACGGAATTTGCGAAAGGCAAAATACGGCGTACTTTAAGAGAGAATTAAAAACAAAACAGAAAACAGGAGGAAAAGTTTTGAAAAGAATTATTGCTATCACGTCACTCGCTTTTGCGTTGCTTACGTGCGTGCTTCTGCTCGCTTCTTGTCAATGTAAGCATACATATTCCGAGTGGCAGACAACGAAGGAGGCTACCTGTACCGAGGCGGGTGAGAAAACGCGCACCTGCTCAAAGTGCAACGACGTTCAGAAGGAATCGGTTGCGGCTCTCGGTCACGATCTGGGAGCTCTCATTACGGCAAAGGAGCCGACTTGTACCGAGGACGGCTATGCCGAGCACTATCATTGTGCAAGATGCGGAAAAGATTTTGCACAGAATGGCACGGAAATTGAAGCATCACTACCCGCAAGCCACAAGCTTGAATTTGTTGCCGAGGTTAAGTCCTGCTCTGCCAATGGAGTGGCGGCGCACGACCATTGTACCGTCTGCGGCAAAAACTTTATAGGCGGTGTGGAAAAGACCGACGACGAACTGAAAACGGCGCCGGTAGATCATACGCTTGAATCTGTTGCCGAGGTTGGCGCTACCTGCATAGCTGACGGAGTTCTTGCGCACGAGCATTGTACCGTCTGCGGCAAAAACTTTATTGACGGCGTGGAAAAGACCGACGATGAGCTTAAAACAGATGCTCTCGGGCACAACTATTATACAGTAGAAGCACTTGACGCTACCTGTACGACAGACGGAGTTATCGCGCATCTGCATTGCGACGCCTGCGGCTTAAACGTCGTAAAGGGTGTTGAAAAAACCGATGACGAGCTTAAAATACCCGCAAGCCATAGTCTTATAACCGTTTCGGGAGTCGAAAAGACCTGCACCACCGACGGAGTTATAGAGCACGAGCGTTGCACCGTCTGCGGTAAAAACTTTATTGGCGGCATCGAAAAGACCGAGAGCGAGCTTAAAACACCCGCAGGGCACGAACTTGAAAACGTTGCCGGGGTTGCAAAGACCTGTACGACCGACGGAGTGGCGGCGCACGAGCATTGTACCGTCTGCGGAAAGAACTTTATTGAAGGTGTCGAAAAGACCGACGACGAGCTTAAAATTGAAACAACCGGTCACACCTACGGCGACCTTATAAGCGAAAGCGGAAAGAGGGACCACTACCAATGCTCTGGCTGCGGTAAGTATTTTGACGCTTCCTATAATGAGATCACCGTTCTTGATATTCCCACGGGTCACACCTTCGGTGTCTGGACTGCCGAGGTACCCGCAACCTGTTACGGTGACGGAACAAAGGGCTACTACACCTGCTCCGACGCGGAGTGTGCGGGCAAGTATTTTGATATTGACTACAACGAAATAGACGATATAAACATCCCCGCCGCGCATAAATGGGTTTTGGAATACAACGACTATGAGCACTATTTTGTCTGCACGGAATGCTCAAATACGTATAATTATGAGTATCATGACCTGACGGCAACAACGTACGTCAAAGAAAATAATCAATGGTATAGCGTTAAAGAATGTAATGGCTGTGATTATAGCGAGAAATATCCGTTTGACAAGACTGCCGACGTATCCACCGAGAGAATCTTTGTGGTAGATTCAGACGATATACACTCATTCCGTGTATCCGCGCTCTACGAAAACGGCAATACTTCCAGTTCAAGTATCTCCTTATATCTATCCGACGTCGGTGCGTTTAACGCTATGGTAGCGGAGCTTAAAGCTGCGGGCGTCTTCCCCGTTACGAAAACCGTTACGCTCTCAAGGGAGAACTTCACAAAGGACGTTGAGATAACCTTTGACCTTTACCGCACGGAAGCGGTGCCCGAATATACCGTATATCAGCAGGGCTATCTTAATGATCTCGGCGATATCGGATTTAACCTCGTGTCCAACCGCGGATACGACTCAGGCTATATACGCCTCTCCGACACGACGATAACGGACGACGGCGGCTTTGACCCCGACTACGACTTTGCAGACGGTGACAAGGTCTATACCATCTCGTTTACCTACGACGAAAAGGAATATACCCTCTCCTTTACCTACGTCAACAGGGCGGTCATAAGGAAGATAGAAAGTTATGACAGCTACGTAAACCTCGGCGAGTATCCCAGTATAAGAATAGAATATACCGACAACAGTTCAAGCTATACCGAAGTGCTTTCTATGTTTGATATGACCTACGGCTCGTTTGACAAGAACACCCTCGGCAAGCAGACCTTTACTCTTAAATCGAAGGACGGCTTTGCCACGGAAACCTTTACCGTCGAGGTCGTTGACTCGAGGATCATAACGAGTGTTGACAGTAACGTATATATGGCACTTAACGACGGCACGTTCAAAGTCAAGGTTTACTACAACGACGGACCAAGTGAATACCTGACCTTAACGCCCTATGCGATAATCAATCCCGACCTTTACGGAAGCGGAGCTCCCTTTGATAACACGAAGGCGGGTCATCGCAAGGATAAAAGACTATGACGCGGAGCTTTGCATAAACGTCTATGACCCCGAAAACTTATTGGCAAAATATATATACCTCCAGTTTGATACGCCGATACTGTGCGAAACCGATGCGGAAGGCAACGTGACAATAGACGCTACCTACCTCTATATACTTGCAGAGTTGAATAACGGAACCGAAGAGCTCGTTCAGTTCGGTACCAACGGTATGTCGTGGACCGCAAATAAGTACGATGAAGAAACGGGCTATATTGAGGTAACCTACAAGGGTGCGACAACCAATTTCGGCTTCAAGATAGCGGAAAAGAACGTTGGCAATATTTACGTCTGCACCAAAGAAGAAAATTCTGTTGATAAAATTCTTGCAAAAGACGGAGTTTTGGGTGAAGAATATTTCTTAAAGGTTTCATCATCCGACGGCAGCTACTACTACTACGTTCCCTTAACGGCAGATATGTTCTATCTCGGCGGCGAACAGTTTGATTTGAGCACCGCAGGAAGCGGCAGATACGATGTCACGATAAAATACGGCGAAGCGTCAACCGGCACTATGCGTCTGTTCGTTTATAATGACGGCGATATTTCAAAATCGTTCTACGGTGGAGATTACATGGCAATTTGCGGCAGTTACGAATACGTTATGTCGCAGATTGAAAAAATGTACTTCCACTATTGGGAAGAAGTGAAGTTCCCCGACTCGCGGATAACAATTTGTCACGAGGACGTAAACTTTGAAGACATTATGGTCGGCGACGTGTCGGAATGTGACTTTACAAAGCCGGGCGAGGTAAAAATACCGCTTACCTATAAAGGCATAGACTACACGCTTGAGCTTACTCTCATACCCGACCTCTCACTCTACGATAGCGAGGAATACACGATAGAGCGTTGGGGCGACTTCTACGTGGCGCAGGTTTACGATATGGGCTATATCGTATATGATGGAAACACCTACACCTTTGAATTTGCCGATGAGGCAAACGGTGTCTATAAAAGCGACGATTACCTCTACGTCGTAAACGAGGATGAAAAAACAATCGTTCGCTTCAAAGGTTCTATGCTCGGAGTTGAGCCGACGGTTTACTTCTTCCAGGGCATGAAGATTGAAATTTACACCAAAAACGGCGTATCCTATGCGGACGCCTACGAGCGCGACGGCGAGGGTTACGACTACACCTCGACAAGTAAGTGCGTACTCGGCGACGGCACCGTTGAAATCGAAGGAATTACGCTCTCGGTCGTTCCCGGTACAAATGAGCTTACCGTCTATACCGAAGGCGAAACGGTTTATACCTACGTCGAGACCTATTCACCCTCGAATTACCTCCTCTATCAGTTCAATGACAGCGGCAAGATCTATGTCTTTATGGTAACAACCAACCCCGAAACAAGCGAGGAAACAAGATCGTTTTTGACCTATGCCGAGTGGGAAAAGACGGATAACGTCATAAGCATTATCGTTGACGGCGAAACCGAGATGACCTTCTCCGTTGATGAAAAAGGCAACCTCACCCAGATAAAATAATAAACAATTAAAAGCCACCCCTGTGTCGCACTTCGTAATGAAGTGCTAACACAGGGGGGCTTTTAATTATAGGTAAAAGGTAAAAGTGAAGAGTGAAAAGGTGAAAAATTATCATATTTCTTTATCATATGCGATTTTTCTTGAAAAAACTATTGCAAAGGGCGACAAAATGTGCTACAATACCGCTATCAAAAATCAAATATGCTAAATGAAGTACGCAGGAAAGGGCTTGCCGCCGAAGGAGTAACACTCTCAGGTGTCCGTATGGACGGGACTGTGTATTGATAGCACTCCGGAGAAGTCCACTCAAATGGGTGCCGAAGGTGAAAGATGCCCTCTCTGCCTTGTTTTTTACAGGGTCGGTCGGTAACGAATCTCTCAGGCAAAAGGACGGAGTAAACGACACGTCACAAGGCTTTTTTGCCCTTGCCCTCTCGGCTTTGCGCAAATTTCCTACACGTGCCGCACACTTCCGGAGTCAAACGTTGTTTGGCTCTTTTTTATTTTTGATACAAGTAACACTTTTACATCGGAGGCTCACTTATGTGGCAAAACATCATTGACTTTATAACCAAAGTAAACAGCGCAATAAACGGCGTCGTATGGGGTTGGCCTGTCATTATACTTATTCTCGGCACGGGTCTTCTCCTCTCTATTCGCACCGGCTTTTTGCAGATACGCAAGTTCGGCGATTCGATGAACAGCACTATCGTTCCTACCGTAAAGTCCCTCGGCAAGAAAAAGTCCGACGGGAGCAAGGGAGTATCGCAGTTTGAGGCGTTTGCAACCGCAATTTCCGGTACGGTCGGCACCGGTAACATAATAGGCGTTACGGCGGCTATTATCACGGGAGGTCCCGGGGCGGTGCTCTGGATGTGGATCTCCGCATTCTTCGGTATGGTGACCAACTACGCCGAGAAT
>CAMETB010000049.1 GCA_945936265.1 uncultured Clostridia bacterium | reverse complement strand
CAGCCTTCGGCTGCCACCTTCTCCCTCTGGAGAAGGCTCTTAATTGCTCCCGCCGCTTTGTTTGCTTTTTATTCGTAAACGGACCGTCGGGGACGCCGGTCCATACGGATAACGTTTGATTGAAAATGGGTCGTCGAGGCGTCGACCCCTACCAATTTTTCATTATTCATTTCCCGCAAGTGCGCCCCATTGTTTCAAAACTTGGGAATAAGCATAATAAGGGTACCGCAGACGACGGTAATGAGGCCGATTGTGGCTTTTTTGGAGAGGCGCTCGTGGAAGACGAAATAGGAAAAGATGACGGTTACGACGATGCTTAATTTATCGATTGGGACAACGACGCTGGCAAGTCCGTCATGGAGGGCTTTATAGTAGCAAAGCCACGACGCGCCGGTTGCAAGACCCGAGAGGGCGATGAAAAGAAGTTCTCTTTTAGGTATTTCCTTTATGGTATTCTGTTTTTTCGTAACGAAAACCATAACCCATGCCATAATGAGAACGACGCCCGTGCGTATTGCTGTGCCGAGATTGGACTCGACACCCGAAATTCCCACTTTACCGAGAATTGAGGTAAGTGCGGCGAAGACCGCCGAGCCTATCGCGTAAAATATCCAGCCCTTACCCTCTTTTTTGTCCTCTCCCGATACATCCTTTTTCTCTATCATAAGAAAGGTGCCGACGCCTATAAGTATAACGCCTATTGCCTTTGGCAAACTTATCTCCTCGTTAAGAAAGATAAACGCGAGCAATACGGTCAGTATGACGCTTGACTTATCGATGGGAACGACCTTATTTATATTTCCGAGCTGTAACGCCTTGAAATAGCAGAGCCACGAAGCGCCCGTTGCAAGACCCGATAGAACGAGGAAAATCCACGTTTTTGAGGATATATCCCCTATGCCCGACTGCGAGCCCGCTATAAACACCATAATCCATGAAAATGCAAGAACTACTACCGTGCGTATCGCCGTTGCCACCGTGGAGTCGGTTTTCCTTATGCCGCATTTTGCAAGAATTGAGGTGATTCCTGCAAAAAGGGCGGAACCGAATGAGAAAATCACCCACATAGTTTCGCCCTCCCTGAATCATTTTAATTTCGTTTTAATTTAAGCGTTAAAACGTAAACGCGTTGTGCCTTATCCTACTATACCGCTACGCTCTATACCCTGTACTATCTTGTTCTGAACGAAGAGGTACATAATGATAAGCGGTGCGGCTATAAGTATCGTTGATGTTCCTACTATTGCAGACGCATACATATCGAGACCCTTTGTCGCCTCTTTGAGCGATTTCGGAACGGTTGCTATACTGCTTATCATCTTGAAGCCGTCAGGTCTGTCAAGATAAGACTGCGTAAAGAACATTGACGACGATACATAGAAATCATCTGTCCACTGCCATGCAAATGCGAATATGAACACAGTCACAAGCATCGGTATTGACAGCGGAATAATGATGCTGAAAAATGTTCTGAATGTGGTTGAACCGTCAACATAAGCCGATTCTTCAAGTTCATCCGGAACTCCCTTGAAAAACTGCCTGAGCATGAATATAAACAGTCCGTTCTTAAAGCCCAGCGCCGTTGCCGACAAGAGATAAAGCGGTACAAACGAATTTATAAGTCCCTGGTCTATAACTCCGATAGCCTGCAAAATCATACCTATCGGATTTTTCGTTCCGAAATATGAGAAGTACGTGCTCATGGCAAAACTTATTGTTTCCTGCGGTACCATCATAGTAAATATGACGAGCAGAAATACGATATTATTGCCCTTAAACTTGAATTTTGCAAGTCCGTATGCGACGAGCGCGCAAACCAGAGTCTGAAGAAGCGCTACGGTAAACGATATTATAAATGTGTTGAGAACCGCTCTGAAATAATGATTTTCGGTTATTATGTACTTATACTGATCAAGAGTCGGATGCTTTGAAATCATTATTACGGTAACATCCTCAAAGTCGCTTGCCGTCATGAACGATCCGAATATCTTTGTGATATAGGGATAAAGAATTACGTACGACACTCCGACAAGGAGGACTATTTTGAATATCATGTAGATAACTTTTTTGAGAAAGTTAAGCGACATGAACTTGGATTTCAGTCTTTCGGAAAGAGGGGCTCTCTCAAAATCAACCCTGATTCTGTTTTTGGTTTCTCTTTTTACTTTAGGTGTATCCATGGCCCCTCCTTAGTCCCTTCGCTGATAGAATACAATAGCCTTCATAATCAACGCAACAAGCAGTATGAACACAAGTACTATACCGACGTAAACCCACGCCATAGCGCCTGCATGCGCATAATCCGACTTACTGTATATCTTCTGAATATAAACCATAACTCTGTTGTCTGCCGATGTAAATGCGTCTATTACGGTATAGACTGCGTTTACGAGGATCATGGGGCTTATCATCGGGAATGTTATCTTCCAGAATGTCTCCCATGCCGTTGCGCCCTCTATCTGACACGACTCATATATAGACGGAGATATGGATTGAAGTCCCGAGAGAAATATAAGCATCTGAACGCCCGAACGGCTTACTATATCGAATATGTTGTTGACAAGGTTAGTTACGTATTCGACGAGCCCCGTTCCGAGCTTTATATTACCCAACAGATTTTGTATATCGAGTGCGGAGACTATTCCGCCCGCCTCGTCACCCGTATTATTATCTACTCCCCCCTGTGAATTTTCCATAGCCTCGAAGAATTTTGAGTTTGTATCTATAGAGTCTATTATACCGGTCGAGAGTATAACGGGCAGGAAGAATATTGCACGGAAAACCGCACGTCCCGTCATTTTCTGGTTAAGTATTATAGCCATGAAAAGCGAGAATATTACAATAGCGGGTATCTGAAGAATAAGGTCAAAAAGTCCGTCAACTATCGTTATAGAGAAATATTCGTCTTTGTTGAATATGTAAATGTAATTCTCAAATCCCACAGGGGTAAGTTGCATTCCTTTTTCAAATGAAATTTCCGAAAACGTTATCTGTATTGAATTGAAAACTACCGGCGCATATATCATTATAATTCCGATAACAAAAGGCAAAACGAACAGCCATCCCGAGAGGGATTTTCTTGTGTTAAGCGAAAGACGGTGCTTTTTCAGCTTTTTTTCCGGCTCGCTCTCTTGCTTTGCCAGAGCCATTGCCTCTTGTTTTTCCGTATCCACAACAAGAGAAAATCTCTGTTCTCCGTCATCGGAGGCGGGGAGGGACGAAGCGTTTTCATATTTCAGATAAATACGTCTTCTTTCCTTCGGCTTTTTCTTAAATATGTTCAATAGTTTATTTAATAAGTCCATAAGGTTCCCTCCTTCCTTAATTATTTGAGTATGAAACATATCCGAGACTGTCTATGTTGTATGTGTTTCCGTCATAAACAACAGTTATGTCATACGAGTTGTAATTGAGAATAAAGCCCTCTCCGTTCTCATACTCAACCCTTACTATACGGGAGTTGTCAAGAGGTTCGCCATCCTCGGTTCTCTTTGCGTCAAACCCGTATTTTGTATTGAGAAATTCATGCTCGGTTATATACTGATTCTGCTTGTTAGCCATAAGAGCATTGTATTCGTTGTATGTAGCGATTATATTGTCTTTCCACGTTTCGTACTTTACGGAGTAATACTTGCTGTACATATAGTTGAATTTAAGTGCTTCAATATTCTGCATAGCGAGCGTGTAGTAAAGTGACGAGCCGTTTTCAAGAGACTTCAGAAAAGCATATCTATCGTCACCTTCCATGTTTATCGCGTTGCCCGCAAAGGTTACAGAACCGTGAAGAACTGCGCCTATAAACGGTACAGACTCACTCTCGGTGAGTACCCGGCTGCTTTCAAGCGATACATCAAGGAGCGATTTATAGTAAGGAAGTGCGTATGCGTTTCCCTTATCTCCTATGAGAGCATAACCATTATTTCCGTTCTCTCCCGTAAGATTTTTGAGCATTTCTACGGTATTGTTCTCTGAATCCTGTCTCAAATAAAAGTCTTTCTTGTCAAAGTCAGAGTTGACATCGGAAGCAAGTGTTCTTACCGCAAGCGATCCAAGGTCGGAATATTCAGAAATTGAAGAATAGAATTTATTGTATGCATACTGATACGACGCACTTGAAATTGCAATTCCTCCCGTGCGGACGAACAACTGAAGCGCCGGATCGTAATTACGCCTTGTGGTATATCTTCCGTCAAGCGTTTTAGCTCCGTTCTTTTTAAGGCTGAATCCGCTGAATGCCTTGAATTTGCTTGTCTTGGTATAAGCAAAGTCAACATTGGGCGCTATTTCAATGCCGTTTTCCGAAGCATATGAGAGAAGATCGGTAAATCCGGCTTTTCCTCCAAGCACCTTCTGCCATTTTATCGATGTCGGATAATAAGAATTAAGTCCGCCGTTTGCAAAACCGGTAAGGATAAAACTCATATTCCCTACACCCGCTTCGGTAAGTTCTTTGTGTATTGTCTTTATGTCGTCAAAAGTCGTAAGCGCTTTGTTTACGGTTACGGGGAATGTAAGAATCTTCTCCTCCGCCTCGCATGATCCGAATACCTCGAAGAATATCTTTGACTTATCGGTAGTATCGGTTATTTTGCTTATTGAACCGTTTGAGGTAAGATAATCCCTGTAATATTTCGCCATGCCCATATAAGTTATATCGTAATACGAACTCAGGGAGTTAGCCTCGGCCTTTGCCTTTGAGGTAAGCATTGCGTATTTTATGCGGCACTTGCCTCTGTATATATCGTCCGCCTTTACCGTTATCTCCTTACTGCTCGTAACTCCGCTCGAGAACGAATCGGCAAGGTCATAAGTGTCGGTAGAGAGCAAATTGAAACTTGCATATGCGGAATGATAAAGCGCCGAATGGGCGGACACTACGTTGCTCATTGCGTCCCCGTCTTCTATTATGGCGAAATATCCCTTACCGGTTGTGTTATTTGCAAATCCGAAAACAGGAAAAACATATTGCTCCATGTTCTTCGCCGAGACATTGTAATACGCATAATCGTTACCGTAAAGTTTTCCGACTATGCTGTCAACGGAGCTTTTTGCCACGATATCTTCAAATCTTACAATCGCTCCGCTTCCGTCGGGGATAAAACTATATCCGGTATCAGTCCTCTCGGCTGCCGACAAATACGGAAGAACATTCATCGATGTTATGTAATATTTGCTCATGTCATAAGACATTTCAGAGGCATCTATTTCAGCAGTAAACCCGTCGTTTGTAACCGTATAATCTATTGTTACATCAAATTGAGGTATTTCCTTGTCTTTTCTCTCATAACCTATTTTGTCGTACTCCGCATGAACGTCGTCAAGAGTAAATCCAACTTCCTCAAACATAGCCGCAGCCCTTAATTTGTTACGTTCCGGCGTGCTGGAATCAAGCATGTATATTCCGGGGGCGGATGATTTAGGGGTGTACATACCCTCGATAAGCCATCTCTTGCTCTCCGCTATTTTTTCGAGCAGACTGTTGAGAGTTTCCTCCGAAATTTCAAGCGGCAATACAATTTCTTTTTCTATCTCTCCGAGCAAATATCTTACGGAAATACCGTTGTCCTTTACGGTTATTTCCATCTGGTCGCAAAGGGTTGCGTCCTTGTAACTCGAATATGTTCCCGCCCAGTTGGTAGCAATATACCTGTAATCTATCGTAATCTGAGAGAGATATTTATATTTATCCGCCGAACTGATTATGTTTTTCTCACCTACGGTATAAGGATTTGAAAACATTATGTCTCCGGTTTTTGTATTCTTTACGGCTATTTCTCCCGTTTCGGGACCGTAGTAAAATTGTATTACTCCGTTTTCCGATGTGACGGCAAGCGTCAATGACGCGAGTTTTTCTTCGTCGTTTGCATACTTTTCTTCAGACTTGTCATCTGCCGCACTGACAGAGAAAACTCCGGCAAAACCGAATGTCATTATTACGGCAAGGACAGCCGCTATTATTCTTTTTTTCATAGGCTCCCCTCCCGTTACCTGTAACTTAATTCGCTTATTATGGTTGATACGAGCGCAACCATTTTCTGAATAAGCGTTGTGAACAACAGTGCTATGAACATTATGATTACCATACCGGCGATGGTGGCAAGTATAGTTAGTATATTCTTACCCATTGAATAGTCATGAGTTACCTGCATACCTACGACTATTAAAAGTCCCATCCATATGTATGCTATTGAAATAAGCATAGTACATATCTGCGTTTCACTGCCGACAAAGACGTTTGTAAGTATCGTTGATATTATTACAAGCGCCGGTACCGGGAAGAGCGCATAGGAGGTTGCTATGAATATATCCTTGAAGCTTCCCTCTCCGTCGAACAGCGTTGTGAAACACCAGTTGGATATTATCCATAAGAACAGAGGAATGAGTATCGAGGTTATCTGTGAGAAAAATCCCGAATATGTACTTCCCAAAGGATCAGAGTAGTACCCGGTTCCTATCGACTGATAGAAAAACGCCAATATCGTTATTGCTATAAACACTATTGACGCGCGTACCGAGCCTCTCTTTTCATGTTTGAGGTCCCAGTATCCGTCAAACGGATGGAACATCAGGTGGAACCCGTACATGATTTCCTCCCAGAAAGTCCTCCGCCCTGTCTTGTGCTGTGCTCTTTTATTTACCTTGCCCGCATACTTGAACAATTTTACGACAAGGAATAAAACAACGACAATTCCGAGGATAAGCCAGAGGAACATCTTCTCCATCTTTTCCTTACGCACTTCTTTGAACGCTGTTGCGTAATTTTCGGTATCGTAAGCATTTTTGTAGTATTCTATCGCTTTTTCGTATTCGCCGCTGCGGTAATACGCTTTTCCTATTGCGACATACGCCGTATCGAAGTTGTTGTTTCTTGTAAGGACTTCACGCCAATAATCAACTGCGGTATCAAAATCGCGTTGGTTCTGATAATATATTGCCTGATCAAGAAGATCACCGTATTCGGTACGTCTGTAAACCGTGAACGAGTTTGATTTTCCGTCAAGGACGACTATATTCGTCCCTTGATAAGTTATAGCCGACGCATTCTGAACGTTGCCGAGTTGCGTTCCCTTGTCGCCGAATGCGTAAAGCAGGTTTCCGTCATGATCGTACGTGTATATTTTCGATCTTGCGCTGTCTATTATCGACCAGACCCCGTTAGGTCCGCTTGTTACATCAGCTACATTTGATACGTCCGTATAAACGTCTTTATTTGATGCGGTCTTTGTGGCGCCGGACATTACGGCTACCTCTCCCGACGGAGCAAAGAATCCGTTTCGGTTCATTATATCAGAGCCCTTTGCGTTTAACAGCCTTACGGGAGAATAATCGCTGCTCTTGCTGACAAGCTGTGCCTCCTGGCTTGCATGGTCATCGGAGTTGAATATTATAGTTCCGTATATGAGTTCCCCGCCCTGATCTATTCCTGCACCGGTGTCTATATCAAGGCTTATATACGTGGTAGGAATAAATGTAAGAGTTTCCGCCGCACCCGGACTTATCAATTTTTTAAGTGCGTCAAGTGCGGATACGGTTACCTTCGGCGCTCCTATAAAGTTTATAAACTCTCCCCTTGAGGTCATTACTATGATACCCTCTGTGGTATCCTGCGAAACGACATATATACTTCCGTACTTATCGACAACGCAACTTATCGGAGAATATCTTGAGTCTGCACCGAAAAGTTCAGACTCGGGCTTGGCTATCGTCCTTATATATTCACCGGTTTCAAGATCAAAGACAAGCAAACGGCTGTTAAAGGTGTCGCAGACATAAAGTCCTGCAAGTTCATCACCGTTTTCCGCCGTACAGTCACCTTTGTTTACGACGAATGTGGAAGCAGGAGAATTCATACTGTCATCCACTCCGTGTTCGTTGACAAAATCGGATATAATGTACTTGACTTTGTAGTACTTGTCTGTTACGACTATTCTGTTGTTGCCTTTATCGGTTATGTAAAGGTTACCGTCCTTATCTGCTTCTATGTCCGAAGGCTGTGAGAGAAAAACATCAAGCCTGAGTGAAGCAGAGTTTATCATAACATCAGGCACATACGCGTGAGGTGAACTCAATGTTTCGCCCAATATGGAATAAGTGTAAGTCGAATAAGGAGTTGATGCCGAGACGCCTGTTGCAAGGACCATAAGGAGTACGAATATAAACGATATTATTTTTAACGATTTTTTCATATATCCTCCTTAGTCCTTCATACCGCTGGACGCCATAGTCTCTATGATATTGCTCTGCGATATCAGGAATACGACTATCGGAACTATCATCATAAGAACCGTTCCTGCCGCAGCCGCACCTGCACGGGCTATACCTCCGGCGGTTATCTGGCTTATTGCGTAGTTAAGGGTTTTGTACTGCTCGCTGTATATGTATATGGAAGAGCCTGCCTGCCAAAGCCCCTGGAACGAGAAAACTATAAGCGTGAGCCAGCCAGGTTTAACCATCGGCATGGCTATTGTCCAGAATGTTCTGAACTCTCCGCACCCGTCAAGGCGTGCGCTTTCAAGCACATCGTTGGATATTGAAGAATCCATGAACTGTTTCATAAGGTAAAGCCCCATGGTAGAACCCCATGCGGGAATTATCAAAGCAAAAATATTGTCGAGCAATCCGAGTTTTGAAAGCGTCAGGAAGTTTGCTATCGACGTTACCGTGGAGGTAAACATAAGCGATAACTGTACCGTTTTAAAAGCAAATGTCCTTCCCGGGAAGGGTATCTTTGCCATTGCGTAAGCTGCAAGCGACGCAAGCATAAGGTTTCCGAAAGTTCCAAGTGCCGTTATTACAATAGTATTGAATATATACCTTGAGAACGGAACCCATGAATCACTTAAAAGGCTGAACAAATCACCGAAGTTTTTAAATGTAGGTCTCTGAACATAAAACCTCGGAGGGAACATCCAGAGCTCATCAAGAGGCTTAAGTGACTGCATTATTACATAAACCATGGGGAGAAACATGAATACACCCATTATCGCGAGGAATACGAATATTCCCGTATCTCCGCCTACCGAACGGTTAAGGACAACCTGATGCTTTCTTACTCTCATTTTCTGCACTCTCTGCATATCACTGTCCCACCTTCGATAACATTTTATTTACGAGTATATTTGCTCCTATCATTATGAAGAAGAGCACGACTGCTATTGAGGACGCGTATCCGACCTCC
>CAMETB010000048.1 GCA_945936265.1 uncultured Clostridia bacterium | reverse complement strand
TGACGCAAGATACCGTGGACGAGCCGCCAAACGAGCCGCCGATTTATGAAACGGAAGAACCCATAGAGGAACCGATAGACGTCGGCACGCTGAATTTTTTGAATTATCGGGTCGAATATCACACGAGCGAAGATTCCGACGTGGTAAATTCCGATATTACCTTTTATTTTGAGGGGGCGCTATCCGAGGGGCTTACCTGCGAGTTTTCCGACGTTATGACGGGCAACTCGGTTGCTCTCGACAGCAACACGGTCACCTTTGAACGAATAGAAAAGGGCGACAGAGAATTTCTGCTTACCATATTCGACGGCGAAGAAATCGTAGAAACGCGGACGGTAAACGTAGAGGACAATTATATTTACGACCCGAGCCTCGGTGCCGATTATGCGTATAAGGTGACTTACAATGATGACAATACGCGCAATTTATATGCGTATCTCATACCCGAGCACGAAGGGGATTTTATCACGTATATCAATATTTACGACACCTCCGGTGCTGCTCTTGACAGCTACGAAACGGTAACTGACGGCGCCCTTGGCGGTATCCTAAATATAGCAGAAGAAAAATATACAGCTACGTTCGTTTCTTATTACGTAAAGGACAATAATTATTACTCCTACTGCACGTCGGAAGAAATCATAATAGGCAACGCCCCGTTAGATTGGGCGGCAAGCGCTCACGACGAGTTGCTTACTCTTACTTTCGGTAACAAAATAGTAGGAGATATAGAAGTTACGGTAACGCACGACGATTTAACCCGCGAGGAGTTTACCTTCAGCGCGCAAGATCTTATCGATAATACCTATCAATTAACTTTGAGCAAAATCAGCCACAATCCTACCGTGGAAATTTATGCCTCGGCTGTTTTATATGATTTTGACCCTTCGGGACATATTACCGTTTTCAACGGTGAGGAGTTCAAGCAGGTTTACGAATCGGTAACCGTTGACGCGGTTGTTTCATCGACGGTCGAGCTTGCAAGATGTGAAATTTTCAATACCAGCTACAATTCCGAATACGGTGACATGATTCACGCCCCCGTATATTTATATTTCGACGGATTTTTGAACGATGGCGATACGTATTCGGTAAGAGTATTCAACTCGGACGGTGATGAGGTTGCGTCCGTCAGTGATCTTACCTTATCGGACAAGCCCGTTACCTTTACCGGTTTGTCAGTCGATACGGAATACACGTTTACGTTTTACCTGACTGCAGACGGAGAAGAAACTCTGTCGGGCTCAATAATTAAGACTTTAACCGTGCCCACATATTCCGATTTGCCGTCCTGGTTCTGTATGTCACCCAATCCCGGCGACGTGCTGATAACTTATAACGAGGACGGAACCTCCAACGTATATCTGTATATGAACGTGCAGGAAACGGAATACGATATGTATTACAAGGTTTATCTTGTGGACGCCGCCTATTCCGATAACTCGGTCTTCTTTGAGTGCGTGGGTAAGGATAACGTGGCAATACTTAGGAATATCCCTACCGGACGTTATGCTCTCAAATACGGCGTATTGGTAAACAAAGGCGGCACGTGTTACTCCGCGTACGATTTAGTATGGCCTTCGGGTACGATAGTTGCGGGGCTTGACGAGGACGGATATTATCCCGAATCCTGCGGTAGCGCAAGCTATGATTCCGAAACGGGAGATCTTGATATCAGCGTTTCCGGAAACGTTATCGGCGGTCTTAACGTAACAATTATTACCGATGACGGGCAATCAATCGAAATTACCGTTCCTGCCGAAGACGTATACGCCGACTATGGCGGCTCAACTTGTACGGTTAATCTGTCTGCTTACGGATTGACGTCATTTACGGTGGTTATCGAAGGCGAGGCATTTTTCCAATACGTCACCGACGAAGACGTTATAAAGAACGAAGTAACCGTCACGGGTGAGGAAAGCTGCCCGTTTAAGATAGAGTCAACAATCTGATCGGTTAAAAAGAAGGAGAATTAAATATGAACAAAAATGACAAAAAACGTCCGATACACATGGTTTGGTTTGCATTGGCAATCGCTTACCTTATAGCGTACGTAGTGCTGGTTATCGTCAAATTCAGCACTCCCGAATCGGGCTTTGCGGTGAACTTTTTCGACAAATACGTCTGGATAGTAAAACAGACAGTAACCGAGGGGGCCGAGGTTATCGAGGTAAGCCCCTCCATGCAGCAAATTGCGCTGAACAGTTTGATAAATATTTTACTCATTCTGTCGGTCGCAAAGATTTTGCGAATGTTGTTCAGGCTCAGATCCAAAAAATCCGACAGGACAAAGACCGTAGTCAGCCTCCTTGACGGCTTCGTTAAGTACGGTGCGGCAATAGCCGTAATAATTTACGTGTTAAAGGCTTGCGGCGTGAATACCGAGGCGTTGATAGCTTCGATAGGTATTTTAGCCCTTATCGTAGGTCTTGGCGCGCAGTCGCTGATAGCAGATATAATTGCAGGCATGTTCATCATCTTTGAAAACGAATTCAATACGGGAGAAATTATCTCTATCGACGGTTTCAGGGGCGAGGTTATCGAAATAGGTATCCGCACCACCAAGCTTCTCGACGCTGCGGGCAATATCAAAATCATGAACCACAGTGATATCAAAAACGTTGTAAACCTGTCAAGAGAGCCGTCCTTGGCTGCCGTGGACGTTGACTTCCCCTACGACGTTCCGATAGAGTACATAGAAAAACTTTTCGACGAAAAATTTGCGGGGCTAAAGGACAAGATACCCGGTATAATCACAGGTCCTTTCTATAAAGGCGTTTCGGAATATAAGGATTCCAACGTCACCGTTAAGATAGTAGCAACCTGCCTCGAAGCAGACCGTTTTCAGGTACAGAGGGATCTGTTAAGAGAGTACCGTGCCATCATAACGGCAGAAGGAATAGATATTTCTTACCCGCACGTTGTCATCGGGCAGGACGAAAAGAGCAACATAAGGGTTACCCAAAAGGACGTAAAAGCCGCAAATCAATTCGTCGAAGAACAGAAAGAACTATCCAAAAATTTAGACGACGAACACGATTAAATCTCCGATTGCTGTTTGCCTTAAATAAACAAATTAAAAACGGTTGCGCACAAGGTGTCGCAACCGTTTTTTGATTATACAATTAGGGGATAGGCGGATTTAGAGAAAAGATACGTTGATTTTATCGCTTGATATGATATACAAGCGGGTTGTCAAGGCGCCAACCCCTACGGTAGGGCGGTGGCTTGCTCCCGCCGTTTTATTTTTATCTTGCTTTACAAGCGGGACGGTCAAGACCGTCCCCTACGAACAACGTTTAATTTTGCTTGATTGAAAAACAGTACGTCATGGTTATACTTTTGGGGATTCTGTATATGAATACTTATCAGAATATATAACTTCCCTTTTCTACCTCATGGCGCTCGCCGTTTATTATGACGGTGGCTTTTACGGGGGTTACTATTTCGTATCTTATTTTATCGCCGTCGTGATACCACCCCGACTTTACAAGTCCGTGCCTCGTTTCTATCGAAGCCGAGAGAAAATCGAGCTTGTCGGTCGGGTGCGGGGCTATTAAGACCTCCTCAAAGCCCGGCTTTTCTTCAACCGTGTTTATTCCGCATGCAACGCCGTAAACCCAATCGGCAACGGAGCCGTATGCGTAATGGTTAAACGAGTTCATATCCTTGCTCCAGAAGTCGCCGTTTTCGTTTCTGCCGTCCCAATGCTCCCATATGGTCGTGGCGCCGCACTTTACGGAGTAAAGCCACGATGGGAACTGCTCCTGAAGGAGCAGGTCGTAAGCAAGCTCGGTATAGCCGTTCTGGCTTAAAGCGTGGAGAAGATACGGAGTTCCGACAAAGCCCGTCTGCAAGCGCTTGCCGTTTTTCTCTATCATATCGGCAAGGCTCTTTGCAACGGATGCCTTGTCCTCGGCGATGTCAAAATAGAGTGCCAGAACGTGCTCCGTCTGCGTTTTGTATTTTTTGAATTTCTTTCTTATTGCCTTTATTATGTTATCGTAGAGCTTTTCGTACTTCTCTACGTTTTTGCCGAGGACTTTACCCGCCTTTACAACAAGCTTTGTGGAGTAGGCATAATATACGGAAGCGATAAACGTTTCATCGGAGGAGCCTTTATAGCTTCCTGCCGGGGCGTCAAGTCCGAGCCAGTCACCAAAATGGTTACAACCCGTCCAAAGATACCTGTTCTTTGAGATTTTGCCTATGTAGTTTACATAGTCGCACATTGACTTGTACTGACGCTTTAATATCTCCTTATTTCCGTAAGTAAGATAAATCTGCCACGGACATATGGTGGAGGCATCGCCCCAAGCGGCGCTTGACGGGTCATCGCCCCAGAATTGAGGAACGACGTGCGGAACACCGCCGTTCTCAAACTGGTCGAGCTTTAAGTCGGTAAGCCATTTCGTAAAGAATTTTTCAACGTCGTAGTTATAGGAAGCCGTCTTTACAAACACCTCGGCATCGCCCGTCCAGCCCATGCGCTCGTCCCTTTGCGGACAGTCGGTCGGTATATCGAGAAAGTTTCCTCTTTGCCCCCAGATAATATTCTCAAACAGCTTGTTTAAGAGCTTGCTTGACGAGGTTAAATATCCGGTTCTCTTAATATCGGAATAAACGGCTATGGCACGTATATCGTCCTTCTTTATCTCGGTCGGGTACTCGTTGACTCTTACGTATCTGAAGCCGTAGAATACAAGCCTCGGCTTGTAGGTCTGCACGCCGTCTTTACATATATATATAAGCTCGGCTTTTGCGGTGCGGTAATTCTCGGTGTAGAAATTGCCCTCTTTATCGAGCACCTCGGCAACCGAGAAGGATACGCGGTCCCCCTTCTTTGCGTCTACGGTAAACTCGAAATATCCCGTCGTGTTCTGACCGAAATCTATGACCGTTTCACCCTTTGGCGTTTTGAATATCGAAAGGGGTGAAATGCGCTCGTGCTCTATGACCTTTTCGCCCTGCTGCTTTACTATTATATCTTTTGAGTAGCTCTGTTCGAGTGACGGCACAAAGCTCTCGGTATGTGTACAATCATACGTTTCACCGTCGTAAAAATCGGCAAAGGTTATCTTGCTTATCGAGGTTTGCCACGTTTTGTCGGTAGATATTGTTTCAATATCGCCGTCCTTATAAAATATTTTTATCTCGGCAATCAAAGACTCACGTTTATCGGCGTTGTCCTGATTGGATCTCCAGTTTATTCTGCCCTTGAACCACCCTTTCGATATAGTTACGTCTATCTCGTTTTCGGCTCCGAGCATATCTGTAATATCGTACGTTTGCGCCTGTACACGCTTTGTCGACGTGCAACCCGGGGCAAGGATAAAATCACCTATTCTTTTTCCGTTTAACTCGGCATAGTAGCAACCGAGCGAAGTTATTTCAAGCGTTGCCCTCTTTACCTCTTTTTTCGTAACAAAGGTCTTTTTGAAAACGGGACACGCAAAGCCCGTGTCGGTGGGATACGATATCCATTTTGCATCTTTTAACATATTGTTCTCTCCTCTTTTTTGAGTGATTTATTTAACTAAAATCATTTTAACAGTACGGAATAAAAAAATCAATATATTTTTCAAAAAAACTATTGACAGCGCGTGTATTTTGTCGTATAATACATATGAACAAATGAACATATATTTTCGGAGGTACATATGGAAAACCAAAACGCAATAACTAAAATAAAAGAGGCGATAACGAGGAATAACGAGGTCCTTGACGCGCTTGCAGATCTTTACAAGGTCTTTGCCGACAGTACGAGAGTAAAAATTCTCTGTGCTCTTACGCAGAGCGAAATGTGCGTCGGCGAAATATCGGAATTTCTCGATATAACGCAGTCCGCCGTATCGCATCAGTTGAGAACTCTTAAAGCAAGCAGCCTTGTAAAGTCGCAAAGAAAAGGCAAAAATATAGTATATTCTCTGGCTGACGAGCACGTGCGCACAATAATAGACTGCGGAATGGAGCACATAACGGAGTAACGGCTATGAAGAAATTTTTCTCGGAAAACAAAACGGACTTTATAAAGATACTTATATCCGTATTGCTTACCGTCGTAGCTTCCGTATTGCAGTCGTTCTCTCTTAACTTGGCGTCGATTATAGTTTTCATTCTCTCATACGCCGTTGTGGCTCATGAGGTTATAATAGAAGCCGTAAAGGATCTTATAAAAGAAAAAAGCGCAAGTGAAGAAATGCTGATGACCGTTGCCTCCCTCGGTGCCATGATAATAGGCGAATATTTTGAGGGTTGTATGGTAATGCTTCTTTACTGCGTCGGCGAATTGTTCGAGCACGCCGCAGAGGACTCGTCAAGGCGTTCGCTTGAAAGGCTCTCCTCCATCCGTCCCGACAAGGCAAGAATAAAGGACGGCGAGATAATTGACGCTTCGCTTGTGAGAATAGGCGATATAATAGAGGTCTTCCCCGGGGAGCGCATACCTCTTGACGGTGACGTTTTATCCGGTGTCGGAAGCGTTGACACGTCGGTTATAACGGGAGAGAGCGTACCCGTTGAGGTAAGATGCGGCTCCGAGGTGCTTGCGGGTTGTCTTAATCTTAATACCGCTATATGTATAAAGGTAAAAAGAGGACTTAAACAAAGTGCGGCACAAAGAATAATAGATCTGTCCGAAAAGGCGATGGAGAAAAAGACGGTCAGCGAGAGATTTATTAAAAAATTCGCCAAAATATACACGCCGATAGTAATTGCACTTGCGTTTATAATAGCTATAGTGCCCCCGATGTTTGACGGTTTTAACTTTACACCGTGGGTGTACAAGGCGCTCTCCATGCTCGCAATTTCCTGTCCGTGCGCGTTTGTAATATCCGTGCCGCTTACGTATTTTTGCGGTATCGGCTACGCGTCCAAAAAGGGTATTCTTATAAAAGGCTCCTGCACGATAGACGCACTTACCAAGGTAAAAGCAATAGCGTTTGATAAGACGGGCACTCTTACAAAATCGGAGCTTCACGTAACGAGAATAGACGCAGAGCCGGGCTACGACAAAATGAACATTCTAAAATACGTCTGCATAGCCGAGAGAAAATCGACGCACCCGATGGCAATGGCGGTAATAAAGGAAGCGCAGAAGTTCAACGTTGATAACGAGGTTGGCGAAAACTACGTAGAAACTATCGGAAAAGGCGTTGAGTGCGATTCAAAATACGGTCATATAAAAGCGGGTAAAAGAGCTTTTGTCGGCGCCGTTTGCGACACGCCGAACAATATCTTAATTTCCCTTGACGGCAAGTTCATAGGCTCGATAGGAATAGGTGACGAGTTAAAGTCCAACAGTAAGATAGCGTTTGACAAATTGAGAAAGCTCGGGGTCGAGAAAAAGATAATTTTGAGTGGCGACAAAAAGTCCAAGGTTGACGCGGTTGCACGCACGCTCCTTGCGGATATCGCATACTCGGAGTTAAAACCCGAAGATAAGCTCGACGCGCTTGAGGACGTTATGAAGGGCAAGGCAGGCAACGTTGCCTACTGCGGTGACGGAATAAACGACATTCCTACCCTTGCAAGAGCCGACGTTGGTATCGCTATGGGCGCGGTTGGCTCGGACAGTGCCGTTGAGAGCAGCGACGTAGTCATTATGGACGACGATATTGAAAAAGTCCCCCTCTCCATAAGAATAGCAAAGAGGACGAAAACGGTCGTATGGGAAAACATAATACTGTCGATGGCAATAAAGGTTGTAATGCTGATCCTATGCGGCTTGGGTCTTGTATCTATGCTCTGGGCAGTTGTTTCCGACGTCGGAGTTTTAATACTTGCTATACTTAACTCTTTAAGAGCCGGAAGGTAAAATATCAAATAAAAGGGCTGTTGCAAACTGAAATTTGCAACAGCCCACAGTTTTTTGAAATTAGGGGATAGGCGGATTTAGCAAAGATGCGTTGTTTTCGCTATATCGTAGGGCGGGGGCTTGCTCCCGCCGTTTTGTTTGCCTTTATGCGTAAACGGACCGTCGGGGACGCCGGTCCCTACAGTACGTCGAGGGGTGAATAAGACGCTACGAAAAAGTCATAAAATGAAGAAATTCGTTAGAATTTCAACCTTATTATTTTTCTCATTTACTGTTTTTACAAAAAAGTAGGAGGCAGATTTATATCCACCTCCATTTATTTTGGATAGGCCGACTTTTTCGGTGTCGGCAGTAGGGGGTCCCCGAAACGAGTGCGCGAGTTTTGGGGGTTCTCGTGGGGCAGCCCCACTTATTCGGTGCGCAAAGCTATTACGGGGTCCTTCTTTGATGCGATTCTCGACGGGATAAGTCCCGCGATGAGCGTAAGTCCCACGCTTATTGCAACGAGAATTACAGCACCTGCGACGGGGAGCACCGCATTGAGCGTGGCAATGCCCGTCAGAGCATGGAGGATAATATTTATCACTCCGTTAAGAAGCAACGTTATAAGTATTCCTATAACGCCTGCCGTGAAGCCGACTATTATGGTTTCGGCATTGAACACCCTCGAAATATCGCGCTTCGATGCGCCTATTGCCCTTAAAATACCTATTTCCTTTGTTCTTTCAAGGACGGATATGTAGGTTATTATTCCTATCATAATTGACGATACGACAAGCGATATTGCAACGAACGCTATAAGCACGTACGATATGACGTTTACTATGGTGGTAACCGAGTTCATAAGGATAGCCACGGTATCGGTATAGGATATTTTGTCCTCCTCGGACTGCTCCTTGTTATATTCGGAAATTATGTTGCTTATTTTATCCTTTGCGTCAAAATTCTTCGGATAAATCGAGATCGAGGACGGCTTTGCCATATCGACGTAGCCGAGCTTTTCAAGGTTTGACTCATAGGTTGCCTTCGTTGTCAGATATGCGTTTGCCATACTTACAAGTTGTTCGTCGGTAAGGCTGGGGAGCATCATAGCATAATTCGGGTCGGACTCAAGCTGCGCTCTCAGCGCGGGAGCATCTTCAAGAGTAAATTTCTTCGAGTTGAATTTGTTGCCCGTGAAAAGATCGGTTTCTTTATCCGCAAGCTGCGCTTTTACTACGTCGCTGTCGTTTGATTTTTCGATAAGCGACGGCATAAGGCTTGAAAGGTAGCCGACGGTTCCTACGGATGAGCCGGAAACCGACTCGTCCGTCGGGCGTATTATACCGACTATTTTGAGGCTTAAGGTGTTATCGTCTGCAAGAACCGCATCTATTTCTTCGTCGGTGCGCTCGATTATTTTGCCTTCTTCATCGAGTTTATAGTAATCGGAATCGAGGAGCGCCTTGAAGGTATAGCCGTACAGGTCCTCAAAGGTATATTCGGTCGGGTCTATGGTGGCGGTATTCTCCGTTCCGTTTTTGATAGCCTCTTTTGCCGCTTCTATATAATCCTTAATTTCTTGTATATCTCTTATTCCGAGCA
>CAMETB010000047.1 GCA_945936265.1 uncultured Clostridia bacterium | reverse complement strand
CCTGCGGAAAGCCCATACCCGGTCTTTCTGTACGTATCGACAAGGAAAATCCCGAGGATACCTACGGCGAAATAGTGGTAAAGGGCGACAATGTTATGCTCGGTTACTACAAAAACGAAGAAGCGACAAGGGAGGTTCTCGACGAGGAAGGCTGGTTCAGGACGGGTGACTACGGTTATACCGACGACGAGGGATATATCTATATAACGGGAAGAAAGAAAAATGTTATAGTCCTCCCGGGCGGAAAAAATCTGTTTCCCGAGGAACTTGAGGAGTATCTTGGCGCGGTACCGCTTGTCGAAGAGTCTGTCGTTGTCGGCAGAGAGAACAAGGAAACGGGCGATATAACGGTCGTAGCCATAGTATATCCGAATAAGGAAGAATGTGAAAAAGCAGGTCTTACAACCGACGAGGAAATATATCAGGCGATAAACGAAGCCGCTATGAAGATAAACAGAAAGCTTGCTTCATACAAGCACATTCACAAGGTTGAGTTAAGAGATGAGCCTTTTGAAAAGACTACCACCAAGAAGATAAAGCGCTATACGGTCGATAAACAGTAAAAATATCCACACTTGTCGGCGCTTTTAATGCAAGAATATTTAATCCCGCAGTTAAAAACTGCGGGATTAGTTATTTTATAAGAGTAAAAGAGTGATAAAAGACTGTTTTTTGGCAACACTTTTTTTATTTTTTATCGCCCTTGCAGATTTTTGAAAGCGGACATATATCGCATTTTGGATTTCGTGCGGTGCAATATTCTCTGCCGAGATAGACAACGCGGTGGCAAAAATCGCTCTGCTCGCTCTTTTCAACGAGTTTTGACATTATCTGCTCGGTTTTTAACGGGTCTTTTACGCCCTCTTTATACATACCGAACCTTGCGCATATTCTTATGCAATGCGTGTCTGCTACTATTGCGGGTTTATGATAAAGGTCACCGAGCAAAAGATTTGCTATTTTCCTGCCCACGCCCTCAAAGGTAAGGAGTTCTTCCATAGTGTCGGGGACAACCCCGCCGTAAAGATTACAAAGACGTATGCAGGCGTCCTTTATATTTTTGGCTTTCATTTTGTAAAGTCCGCACGATTTTATCGTGTCCTCTATATCCGAAAGCGGCGCGTCGGCAAGAGCTTTTGCGTCGGGATATTTTCTGAAAAGGTCTTTACATACGATATTTACACGCTCATCGGTACATTGGGCGCTTAACCTGCCCATAACGAGCAGTTTCCAGCCCTCGCCTTCAAAATCAAGAGAGCAGTGCGCGTCGGGATATATTTTTTTAAGTTCCGCCACTATGAGAGCCATTTTTTCTTTTTTCTGTTTTTCAGTCAAAATAAGACACTCCTCCCGATTTTCATCTCAAATAAGTTCAAATCCGAAATTTTCTTTCAATATTTCAGAGAGGCGGCAAAGCGGCAGCCCCACAACATTATAATAATCTCCTTCTATCTTCTCAATAAAAGCCCCTGCGCCATCCTGTATTCCGTATGCGCCCGCCTTATCAAGCGGAGAAAACTTATCGACGTACCTCTCTGCCTCCTCTTTTGTATAGTTGCGCATAAACACCTTTGTTTCAACGCTTTCACAAACGGTTTTATCGACACTCCTTACACAAATTCCGCTGATTACGTAATGCGCCTTGCCCGATAAAAGTTCAAGCATTTTTATTGCGTTTTCTCTGGTTTTCGGCTTGCCGAGTATCTGCCTTTCACAAAGCACTATCGTGTCGCAAGCGATTATAATTTCGTCTTTTCCGATTTTTGTTGCAAACGCTTTTCTCTCTGCAAGCATTTTCGACACGTCGTATACGGGCGTTGTGGCGTCGTATCTTTCGTCGGCGTCGGACGCCCTTACCTCGAAATCTGCGCCCATCATTGAAAGGATCTCTTTTCTCCTCGGCGATTTTGATGCAAGTATAAGTTTCATTTTTACCTCGATTTTTACGGTTTTATCCTTCTTATTTTTCCGTCCGACGCATAGCCGTTTTTGTACGCGTTCATTATTCTTGTGCACTCGTCCTTGCTCTCACTTGTAAAGATAAAATGATGAGAGAAGTTTTTTAGTACGTCCATCTTGTCAGCCATATATATCGGTACGCTGTTATATATCACGTTTCTGTGCCCGAAAATGCCCTCAACGAAAAACGAAGCGTTTGTCCTGTCAATAAGGTACGTTTTGCACTTTTCGCACCCCGCCGTGTCCTTTATTATGCATTTATGAGTTGTCATAACGGGAATTTTGCCGTAAACTATCGATATGCAACCTTTCATCGAGTTCATCTGTGCAATGGAAAGCTCGGGCGAAAGTATAACATTTTCAAAGCCGCTTTCTTTAAGAATATCGACACAGGAGGGGTTAAAAATATTAAATCTGAAATCGGCTATCATCTTAAAGCCCATTTTTTTAACTCTTTCAATCTGACCGATATTTGACACAAGCGCATATCTTGCCCCATCTTCCCATGCGGCTTTAAGGTACATTTCAATACTGCCCCATTCTCTGTCAAGAATAACGGGAGGCAGATATACTCCGTTTGCACGGCAACCATTTTTATACCTGTCGGCATAGACAAAGCATATATCAAAAGGATTTTGCTCGGGTATTGTATCGGGGTCGGAAAATACGGCGGTTACAGTATGTTTTGGCGTTTCCTTGGGGGAGTTTCCCGATTTACGATCCGAACCCTTGTATGTCCTTTTCTCACACGGGTTGACGCATTTATCCGCAAGCGCCCTCGATGCTTTGCGCCTTAAAGCGTTAAGTGCGGATACTTTTATTATGACGTTATCGGTTTTTTCTATCTGAATATTTTTTGCATAATATGGTGTGTTTCCGAATTTTATAAGGTTTTTTCTTATATCGTCCTCACTCATCGGTGAATTTATTGCTGTTTCAACCATATCTCCGATACATGTTACGCTGTTTTTGCCGTCACACAGAGTTATTTTGGCATGCTCCCCCTCTTTGAAAACGGCAGATACGGAAACGCCTATCTTTTCAAGTTCGGGAATTTTGCATTCGGCTTCCTTTGTTATCTCCTTGTCTTTTTGTGTGCGCACTCCTAACATGGAGGAGTCAATTTTGCCCTCAAAATATCCGTCGGTAAAGCCCTGGCGCGAAAACGCGCCTGCAAGTGTCGATAATTCCACCCTTGTTGCATCTCTTTTGCCGTCTATAAGTTTACGCCAGGTAGATACCGCGGTATATACGTATTCCGGGCTTTTCATTCTTCCCTCTATTTTAAGCGACGATACGCCTATGTTTAAAATCTCACGCACGTGCCCCGAGAGCGACATATCTTTAAGGCTTAAAAAATAGCCCTCTTTGCCCGATATTCTATAAGGCAATCTGCAAGGTTGGGCGCATTCTCCCCTGTTTCCGCTTCTGCCACCCATGGCAAAGCTCATTAAGCACTGTCCCGAAACCGACATACAGTGAGCGCCGTGAACGAACATTTCTATCTCGGCTTTCCCTTGACATAAGTTTTTTATGCTCTCTTTATCAAGTTCTCTTGCGCATACAACCCGGGCACAACCGAGCCCGTAAAGAAAATCCGCACCGTCCGAATTGTGAACGGTGCACTGCGTGCTTGCATGAAGTTCGATATCGGGATAACGCTCCCTAAGCTCCTTTATAACCCCGAGGTCGGAAACTATAAACGCGTCAACTCCGCTTTTTATGAGTGATAGGACATAGGAAAAGACTGTTTCCATCTCTCTTTCGTAAACCGCGGTATTGAGCGTTACATATGCTTTTACGCCGTACGCATGGCACAAAAACACCGCCTCATCTACACTCTCAAGGGTAAAATTTTTCGCCCTTATTCTCGCATTCAATAGATCCGTACCAAAATAAACGGCGTCCGCTCCTGCCGCTATCGCCGCCTTCAGACAGTCCATATCGCCCGCAGGGGCAAGAAGCTCCGGATTTGCTTTTATCATATCAGCCATTTCTCAACTTTGAACGCAGTTCCTCGTTCTCCCTTTTGAGCCTGTTTACATTTGCCTGATAAAGAGCGATCTGAGCTTCGAGATTCTTTACTCTCTTTGCGTCACCCTCGCCCGTGCTGTAACAGTCCATGGCGCAGAAAAGAGCCGCCTCGACAAGCGTACAGTTTTTCTGGCTTTTTACCATCGATTTTATTCTTGAGTCTATTTCCTTTGCAACTTCCTCAACATATTCTTTGCCTTCTTCGGAAACTATTCCGAGTCTTATTCCGGCTATTTCAACATAAATTTTCTCTTTCATTTCTCTTTCCTTTCCCAAAACTATTGCAATTTTGTATTTTTGCGGTTATAATATATTAAATTATGAGGTTTTTCCTCTTAATTTTAATTATATATTATCGAAACCGTTTTATCAAGCGAATTTTGAAAATTTTCGGGGTTTTATCATGAGCATTATCAAAAATTGTAAAAGAATAGTCGTAAAAATAGGAACGTCAACGCTTACATATGAGAGCGGCGCACTCAACATAAGGCGCATAGAAGCGCTTGTGCGCACTCTTTCCGATTTTAAAAATGCCGGGCATGAGATAGTTATGGTAAGCTCGGGTGCGGTAAGTGCCGGTGTGTCGCGTCTTGCACTCGGAGAATTTCCCGATACTATACAGGCAAAGCAGGCGTGCGCCGCAGTCGGTCAGATACAGCTTATGAAGCTTTACGACAGTTTTTTCTCAAATTACGGACACACGGTCGCCCAAATTCTTATGACGAAGGACGTTTTTGACAACCCGAAGCGTTTTGATTTTGCAAGGGGAACGTTTTCCGAGCTTATAAAGATAGGTTGCGTGCCGATAGTAAATGAGAACGACCCTGTGTCGATAGAAGAACTTAAATTCGGAGGTAACGACACTCTTTCCGCCTACGTCGGAGTTGTGTGCTCGGCAGATCTTATCATAAATCTCAGCGACATAGACGGCCTTTTTGACAAAAATCCGAGAAAATATCCCGACGCAAAACTTATCGACCGTGTTGAAGAGATAAACGACGAAATTTTCTCATATGCCGAGGGTGCGGGCACAAAGCTCGGAACGGGCGGTATGATAACGAAATTGAAAGCCGCTAAAATAGCAAACGACAACGGTATTCCCATGCTCATTATGAACGGCGAGGATCCGTTCCGCCTTTACGACATTCTCGACGGAAAGCATATCGGCACGTATTTTGCGGCAAAGAAAGGATAAGATATGGAGCTTTACGACAGAATAAAGGATATATGTGAAAAAACAAGAAACGCTTCTTTCGCGCTTTCCGTTTCAAGCGGAGCCGAGAGAAACGGATTACTCCTTGCAATAGCCGATAAAATAGTATCGTCAAGCGACGAGATAATACTTGCCAACAATGCGGATATAGAAAGCGCAAAAGCATCAGGCATAAAAGAGGCTATGATAGACCGCCTTATGCTAAACGGGAACCGTATAAAAGCAATTGCAGATGCAATTGGTCAGGTTGCTTCCCTTGACGACCCAATCGGCAGCGGTGAGATCTTTACGAGACCGAACGGACTTAAAATAGAAAAAGTGAGAGTTCCGCTGGGTGTTGTTGCCATGATTTACGAGGCACGCCCGAACGTCACCCCCGACGCCGCATGCCTCTGTCTCAAGAGTGGTAACGCCGTCATATTGAGAGGTGGCAAAGAGGCGATAAATTCAAACAAGTGCATTGTTTCAATAATAAGAAAAGTCCTATCGGAGTGCGGATTTGACGAAAACTGTGTCACCCTTATCGAAGATACGACAAGGGAGAGTGCGAACGCGCTTATGCAGATGAGAGGATATATCGACGTCTTAATTCCCCGCGGAGGAAAAGGGCTTATCAAAAGCATCGTTGAAAACTCGAAGGTGCCCGTTATCGAAACGGGTGCGGGCAACTGCCACCTCTACGTTGACGAGAGCGCGAATATAGATATGGCGGTAAAGGTTGCCGTAAACGCAAAGTGCTCTCGTCCGTCCGTGTGCAACGCGATAGAAACCGTTCTTGTGCACGAAAAGGTAAAGGACGAATTTCTTAAAAGATTCTATGAGGAAACGAGAAAGTTTGGTCTTGAATTCAGAGGTTGTGAAAAGACGAGAGAGGTCCTCGGTGACATAAAAGAGGCGACCGAGGAGGACTACAATACCGAATACGACGACTATATAGTTTCGTGCAAAGTGGTAAGTGACGTAAACGAGGCAATTTCTCATATCAGGAAATACTCAACCGGACACAGCGAGGCAATAATTACGGAAAATGCGAGAAATGCGGATCTTTTTGTAAAGTCCATTGATTCGTGCGCTCTTTACGTGAACGCATCGACAAGGTTTACCGACGGCGGCGAGTTCGGTCTTGGCGCGGAGATAGGAATTTCAACTCAGAAGCTCCACGTAAGAGGTCCTATGGGACTTCTGGCTCTCACGACATCAAAATACATTGTAAAAGGCGACGGTCAGGTAAGATGAAAGAAGTAATTTTGTGCAAATACGGCGAGGTTATCTTAAAAGGTGCAAACCGCTCCGATTTTGAAGCCCGTATGATGAAGCAATTAAGACAAAGGGCAAGACGTATCGGTAATTTCAATATTTTCTATGCTCAAAGCACGGTTTTCATAGAGCCGCTTGACGAGGAAAGTATGGAAAAAATCGACGAGATGACGTATCAGGCAAAGCATGTTTTCGGCTTTGTGGGCGTCACCCGTGCGGCAGCGTGCAGAAAAGATATTTCCGAGATTTGCCGTGTCACCAAAGAATATATACCCGAGAAAATCAAGGGTTTCAAAACCTTTAAGGCGGAGGCAAAACGCTCCGACAAGACGTTTCCTCTCTCCTCTCCCGAAATTGCGGGCGAGGTAGGTGCCTCGGTGCTTGAAGTTGCACCTGATATGAAAGTTAATCTATATCACCCCGAAATAATAGTTCATGCGGAAATACGCGAAAAAGAGGCGTATATTCACGCAGGGCAGGAAAAGGGTGCTGGCGGTATTCCCTATGGCTCAAGCGGCAGAGGACTTCTTATGCTCTCGGGCGGAATCGACTCCCCCGTTGCAGGCTTTATGATGGCTAAACGAGGGGTTCAGATAGAGGCAATTCACTTTGAAAGCTTTCCCTACACATCCGAACGCGCAAAGGAGAAGGTGCTCTCCCTTGCAAAAATTCTTACCGAATATACGATGAGAATGAGAGTTCACATAGTATCGCTCACTCACATACAGGAGATGCTCCGTGATAACTGCGATGAGGATTATTTCACTCTGCTCCTTCGTCGCTATATGATGGCTCTTTCATTAAAAATTGCAAAAGACTATGACTGCGGAGCGATAATAACGGGCGAGAGTCTTGGACAGGTGGCAAGCCAGACAATGAAAGCCATTGCCGTAACTGACTCAATGGCAGATATTCCCGTTTACCGTCCTTTAATAGGAATGGACAAGGAAGAAATAATTGAAATTTCAAGAAAGATCGGCACCTTTGACACCTCCGTTCTTCCCTACGAGGACTGCTGTACCGTCTTTACCCCGCGCCATCCGAGAACAAGACCGGAAATAGAAAAGGTTGTCGCCGAGGAGAACAAGCTGGACTTTAACGCTCTTGTCGAGGAAGCGTATGCGACAAGGCAGTCAATCGTTGTAAAACAATTCGGAGATAATATCATTGAGGGTTGACTTTTGTGTCAGAATGTGATAAAATATAGTCGAAAACGAGGTCTTTATTTATGAAAGAAAAAAATTTTCTTACTCTTACCGAGGACGACGGCACTGAAAGAACCTACGAGCTTATTGACGAGTGCGAAATAAACGGCTCCGTGTATGTTGCGGTATCTCCTGCGGAATACTATGTACTGAAAAGAGTTAAGTCCGACAAAAAAGAAGATGTTTTTGAAACAGTCGAGGGCAAGGAGCTTTCTATGGTATCCGAGGTTTTCGACAGCAGATTAAATATAGAAAATTGCGATAATCAGTAATAAAAAAGACTTTCGTTGCATATAATTATAAGTAGCATTTCCTGCTTGGTTTGTGATAAAGTGATGTATTCAACCTACAAAGATTAATTGGAGTTCAATATCCTTCGTTGGGATGCAGGCCTCCCGCACCGTCTTTCTTAATGAGGCTATGCCGGTCAGACGGCTGCGGAAGTTGGAAGCAACAAAAACGATATGAGGACACCGCCTTGCATGTGCAGGGTTCAAATGATTGCTTTACACGGCCCGGTGGGTTTTTGTTTTAACAGACAAAGGTGTCTGCCACACCGGAACCCCCAAAACTCGCAAACTCGTTTTGGGGAACCCCTACGCGACACCGAAAAAGTCGATTTATCCAAAAATAAAGGTGGGCGGATCAAAATTCGCCCCCTACTTTTTTAAGAGAAATGGATGGTAAAAATAATAATGTTGAAATTCTTACGAATTTCTTCATTTAATGACTTTTTCGTGGCGTCTTGTTCACCCCTTGCCGCACTGTAGGGACCGGCGTCCCCGACGGTCCGTCTGCATAAAAGCAATGCCAAATAAAACGGCGGGAGCAAACTCCCGCCGTTTTAACGTTTACATACTTTTGCTTCGCAAGCCAAACGCTTTTTAACGCTTTTTTGAAAAATTCAAAAAAAGCACTTGTCAACGCCCTCTTTTTGTGCTATACTGTTTAAGCGTGAACGGCGCATAGATTTAACCCGCCCAATCGCAAAAACAAAATACGGAGAGATATCGAAGTGGTTATAACGGCCCTGACTCGAAATCAGGTGTGCAATCAAATGCACCGAGGGTTCGAATCCCTCTCTCTCCGCCACAGCGAAAATAGCCACAGGATACATTTGTTCTGTGGCTTTTTAATCTGAAAGGAAATACAATAATGAATACATTAAATTATGAATTTTTTGATGCATTCAAGCAACTTGATAAGATTTGCAAAGAAATATATGGCGACGTTGCAAGCAATAACAAACTCGGTGTGACTTTATATTTAGAAGATATGGATAAAAAGGCTTATGCAGGTGGCTTAAATATAGAAGGTTGGAATTCGGATTATATGAAATTGAAGCGTGTTCGTAACATAAGAAACGATTTGGCTCACTCCGAAAACTCCTTTTCATATGAAAACTGTACAATGGATGATATTGATTTTGTTCGTTCATTCTATTTGCGTATATTAAATCAAAGCGATCCCATTGCTTTATTGGAAAGAGAAAATAACAAGCGGACATCAAAAGCGCCTCAATCACAAGCCACACCCCAAAGTCAGTTACCTTCAACAAACTATGAAAGAAAGAGTTTCCCGTTCGGTTGTCTTACCTTTATAACTTTGTTTATTATTGTTTTATTAAGCGTAATTGCAATTTTTATCAATTAAAGTTATTTTACATCAATGCAGATTAGCGTTCCTCATTGTATTGACAAAGGGGATATAGAGTGATACAATGGGTATTGTCCGAGGGGCGAGGTGCTTTATCGGAGAGAGGA
>CAMETB010000046.1 GCA_945936265.1 uncultured Clostridia bacterium | reverse complement strand
TGATAGTCGGGCGCACTATGGAATCGAGAGTGCCGGAGGCGTTTCTCGAATACTCCATGAGCGTTATAGTAAGCCGCGCGCTCCCCGATGTGCGTGACGGTATGAAGCCCGGTCAGAGAAGAGTCATGTACGCAATGTACGAGGATCACCTGACAAGCGACAAGCCTTTTCGTAAATCCGCAACCACGGTAGGTAACGTTTTAGGTAGATACCATCCGCACGGCGACCAGTCCGTTTACGGCACGCTCGTCCGTATGGCTCAGCCGTTCTCGCTCCGCTATCCTCTGATAGAGGGACACGGTAACTTCGGTAACGTTGACGGCGACGGAGCCGCCGCTTACCGTTATACCGAGGCGAGAATGTCAAAGCTTGCAAACGAGCTTATGAGCGACATAGAAAAAGAAGTTGTCGATTTTGTACCGAACTTCGATAACAGCCGCAAAGAGCCCGTTGTTCTTCCGACGAGATTTCCTAATCTTCTCGTAAACGGAAGTGTCGGAATTGCCGTCGGTATGGCAACCAATATTCCTCCCCACAATCTCGGCGAGGTAATTGACGGTACCATATATCTTATGGAAAATCCGGACTGTACGGTTGCCGACCTTATGAACTTTATAAAAGGACCCGATTTTCCGACTTACGCCACAATTTACGGCAGAAAGGGTATAATTGACGCCTACACGACGGGAAAAGGAAGAATAACCGTTCGCTCCAAGGCAAGAATAGAAGAAGAACACAGAAGAATTGTCGTTACCGAAATACCGTACATGGTAAACAAGAGTATGCTTGTAAAATCCATAGCCGATCTTGTTAAGGACAAGCGCGTCGAGGGCATCACCGACATGCGCGACGAGAGCGGACGCCACGGTATGAGAATAGTTATAGAGTACAAAAAGGACGCAAACCCCCAAATTATCCTGAACCAACTCTATAAGAACACGCAACTTCAGGACACGTGCGCCGTAAATATGCTCGCGCTCGTAAACGGCGAGCCGAAAATACTCGGACTTAAAGAACTTCTGAACAACTATATTGCTTTCCAGGAAGACGTAATTTTAAGAAGAACGAAATTCGACAAGGCAAAAGCCGAGGCGGAAGCACATATTTTCGAGGGCTACAAGATAGCGATAGACAATATCGACGAGGTAATTTCGATAATCCGTTCCTCCGAGAGCACGCCCGTCGCCAAGGAAAATCTCAAAGCAAGATTTACTCTTTCCGACGAGCAGGCACAAGCCATCGTCGATATGACACTCGGCAGACTCTCCGGTCTTGAAAGACAAAAAGTCGAGGACCGTCTTGCAAAACTTTATGCGCTTATAAAGGAACTCAACGACATTCTTGCAAACGAGTACAGAATAAAAGAGATAATAAAGGAAGAAATGCTCGAGATAAAGCGCAAGTACGCGGACGAGAGAAGGACGGAGATAGTCGACAGCACGGACGATATCGACATCGAGGACCTTATCGAAAGACACAACTGCGTAATAACGCTTACCAATGCCGGATATATAAAGAGACTGCCTGCCGACACGTATTCCGCACAAAGACGCGGCGGTAAAGGGCTTATAGGTATGGCAACCAAAGACGAGGACTATATAGAAAAAGTTCTCGCGTGCGACAGCCATTCGTATCTTCTTATGTTCACCGACAGCGGCAAGATATTCGTAAGAAAGGCTTACAGAATACCCGAGGCGTCGAGAACGGCAAAAGGCTCCAACCTTATCAACATAATCGAGATAGAAAAAGGCGAAAAAGTAACCGCCATGATAGCGATAGAGGGCTTTAACGAGGGCGAGTATCTTACCATGCTGACAAGAAACGGCATAATAAAGAGAACCGCGCTCAAAGAGTACGAGTATCAGCGCAAGGGCGGAAAGATAGCGATAAATCTCGATGAGGGCGACAGCCTTATATTCGTCGGGCACACAGACGGAACAAAGGACATTCTCCTGGCGACGAGAAACGGGCAGGGCGTAAGATTCAACGAAAACAAAGTGACGGTCGTCGGCAGACTTGCAAGGGGCGTCAAAGCGGTAGATCTGAGAGGCGACGACGTCGTTTGCGGAGCCGTCATAGTCGATGACGAAAAAGACTTTTTGACCATAACCGAAAACGGATTCGGCAAGAGATGTAAGTTTGACGAGTTCGAGTCACGCAACAGAGCGATAATGGGCGTAATAGCGCACAATCTCACCGAAAAGACCGGTAAACTTGCCGCTTGCGCCGCAGTTGACGACGGAGACGATATTATGGCGATAACCAACGAGGGAATAGTCATAAGGACAAGCGCCGCCGAGATACCGAAATACAGAAGAAGCACCTCGGGCGTTAAGGTAATGCGTCTTGACGAGGGAAGCACCGTTGCCAACATAACGATAACTCCCGCCGAGGAAGAAGAACCCGAAGACGCACAAACATCAGAGGAAACGGAAGTTATCGAAGCAACGGAAGCGACCGAAACAACGCCGACAGAGGAAACACAAGGTAATAGTGAAGAGTGAAGAGTGAAGAGTGAATAGGTAATAGGTTGTAGGGCGGGGGCTTGCTCCCGCCGCGAAAACCACCATGTAGGGATCGGCGTCCCCGACGGTCCGAAAAACAATTCGCACCATGTAGGGACCGGCGTCCCCGACGGTCCGAAAAACAATTCGCACCATGTAGGGACCGGCGTCCCCGACGGTCCGAATGTCAAAACAAAGTAATAGTGAAGAGTGAAGAGGTTCTCAAAGAGAGGAGGGCGACGGACAAAATGAAAAGAAAAATTTTATCAGTATTTACGGCAATAATTATTTTGCTTATCGCCGCCACCCTTGTATCCTGTTCGGGAAAGGTGTCAAAGGAGGAAGCCGCCGCGGAGGTGACAAGGCTCGTTGAAGAATCGTACGAGTTGAATGTTATCTACTTCGGCAAAGGACTTCCGTATGAGGACGACGGTGACGATAAAAGTCTTTACGCACCCGTTGCCGAGGACGCCGCTTTCACGACAAAAGAAGAACTTATAGACAAAACGAGGAAAGTATTTTCCGAGAGTAACGTTACCGAAATGATAGAAATCGCTTTTCAGGGTGGATCAATCGGTTCCACCGCCGCCTACCCAAGATATATAACGGGTAGTGACGGAAAACTTACCGTCTATAAAAATATAAAGGGTATAGAGACAGAGGTAAACGAATACGATTATTCCACCGTATCGATTACCAGAATATCAAAAAGATTTATAAAGGCAAAGATAACATCGAAAGCCGGTAATGTCGTCGATGTAGAACTTGTAAACCAGGACGGCGAATGGCGAATTAACAGTAGAACGTATTAAAAACAAAACCGCATATAAAACTTTTAAGTGGAGGATAGTAAAATGGCAAAGAAATCCGTAAAGGCACAGGAGAAAGCACCGGTACCATCAACGGCGGAAGAAAAGAAAAAAGCGCTTGAAACGGCGATAAGTCAGATAAAGAAAGAGTGCGGAGCGGAATCTATAATAAGGCTCGGCGACGGCCCCGAAAAGGTAAGCGCAATCTCAACAGGCTCACTCACCCTTGACTTGGCTCTCGGGGTCGGCGGACTTCCGAGGGGAAGAATAGTGGAGATATACGGACCTGAGTCCTCGGGTAAAACGACTCTTGCCCTCCATGTCGTAGCCGAAGCGCAGAAGCAGGGCGGAACGGCGGCGTTTATCGACGCCGAGCATGCGCTCGACCCGGTTTATGCAAAAGCGATAGGCGTAAAGGTTGACGACCTTCTGGTATCTCAGCCGGACTGCGGAGAGCAGGCGCTTGAAATAGCCGAAAAACTCGTATCCTCCGGCGCGGTTGACGTCATAGTCATCGACTCGGTTGCCGCTCTCGTTCCGAGAACTGAAATTGAAGGAAGTATGGGAGAGTCCTCCATGGGAGTACAGGCAAGGCTTATGTCGCAGGCGCTGAGAAAACTCTCCGGTTCAATATCACGCTTTAACTGTATAGTTATATTTATAAACCAGCTCCGTGACAAGATAGGCGTTATGTACGGAAACCCCGAGACGACAACCGGCGGACGTGCGCTCAAATTCTATGCTTCCGTCAGAATAGACGTAAGAAAGGGTGAACCGCTTAAAAACGGCGCTGAAGTGTACGGAAATCACGTAAAGTGCAAGGTTGTAAAGAACAAAGTTGCGCCGCCTTTCCGCACAGCTGAATTTGATATTCTTTACGGCTCCGGAATTTCAAGATCTTCTGAGATAATGGATATAGCGACGGAGTTCGATATTATCGAAAAGAGCGGTTCCTGGTTCTCTTATAAGGGTGAAAAAATTGCACAGGGTAAGGATAATGCGAGAAAATATCTTGAGGAACACCCTGATACTATGAAAGAGGTAGAAGATAAGATACTTGAGCGACTCTCAAACGGAGAAAAAATCTCCGCCGAGGACGACGTGGACCTTGATTCGTCGGACTTTTCTCTTGACGAACTTGATTTGGACTGATATATGGCTGAAAAAATTTATTACACTATAGAAAAAATCAAAAAATCGCCACAGGGAAGGACTTTTTATATTGTTTCCTCGAGAAACACGAGATTTGAAATGCTCGTTTCCGAGGAGCAGTACGAAAGATTCGATATTGACGAGGGCGATGTTATAGACGACGAGTATTTTCTTAAAATAAGAGAGGAAATGCTCTTTGACAACGCGCGCCGCCATGCATTTGCAATTCTTGCAAACGGGGAGAACAACAAGCGTTCCCTTGTCGCAAAATTGCACAGAAAAGGCTTTTCATACGACCTGTGCGACAAAATAGCGCTCTATATGGAAAACAGAGGCTATATAGATGAGAAAAAACAAATAGGACTTCTTTGCGATACATTTTTGAGAAAGAAATTCGGCAAGATAAAAATAATAAACGAACTCGTCACAAGAGGCTATAGACGCGAGGACGTGTCGGAGTTTGCAAGAAACGAACTTGAAAATGTCGATTTTGCGGACAACTGCGCCTATATAATAGAGCATAAATATGTTACGTTCCCCTCAGACGCCGAGGAACTCCGCAAAATGATGGGTGCGCTTATGAGATACGGTTATACCGTCTCCGACATAAAAGAAGCAATCCGCCGGATTACCGAAAGGAGAAAAAATGAGTCTTAAAATAGGCTTCGTATCTCTCGGCTGTCCCAAAAACATGTTGGATACCGAGGTTATGCTTGCACGCCTTGCAAAAGAGGGCTATGAGATAACCCCGGAAGAGACCGAGGCTGATATAATAGTAATAAACACCTGCGCTTTCATAGAGAGCGCAAAAAAGGAGTCTATCGACAATATTCTCGATATTGCATGGCTCAAAGAAAATCATAAATTGAAGGGAATTATCGTCACAGGGTGCCTGGCGCAAAGGTACAAGGACGAGGTTCTCAAAGAATTTCCCGAGGTTGACGCCGTCCTTGGCACAGGCAGTTATCAGAGCATAGTTAAGGCTGTCGAGGAGGTATCAAAGGGCAACAGGTTTATCGAGTGCGCCGATGAGAATGAGGCAGAGCTTGGCGGGGACAGAATAGTTACCACGGGAGAGAGTTACGCCTACCTTAAAATATCCGAGGGGTGTAACAACCGTTGTACCTATTGTTCGATACCCAATATAAGAGGAAAATTCCGCTCACGTCCGATGGACGACATAATAGCGGAGGCAAAAGAACTTACCGATATGGGAATACCCGAACTTATAGTAGTCGGGCAGGATACCACCTCATACGGCATAGACCTTTACGGCGAGTACAAACTTGCCGGGCTTTTGGGACGGCTCTCGAAAGAAACGAAGGTAAAATGGCTCCGGATACTTTATTGCTATCCCGATAAAATAACCGATGAACTTATCGAGGAGATAAAAAACGACCCCAAGGTAGTAAAGTACATAGATCTTCCGGTTCAGCACATATCCGACAGGATTTTAAAGCGGATGAACAGACGCGGCGACGGGGCGCTTATACGAAGCGTTATAACAAAACTCCGTGACGAAATACCGGGCATTGCTATAAGATCAACTGCAATAGTCGGCTTTCCGGGGGAGACCGAGGAGGACTTTTCAGAACTTTGCGAATTTGTAAAGTGGGCAAGGTTTGACAGGTTCGGCGCGTTTACATACTCACGCGAGGAGGACACACCGGCGTATAATTTTCCCGATCAGATTGACGAGCAGTTAAAACAGGACAGATACGACATAATAATGCGTGAGCAACTTGATGTAACCGACGAGGAAAACAAAAAGAAAATCGGTAAAGTTTTAAACGTTCTTTGCGAGGGATACGACGAGGTTGCCGAAACATATTACGGCAGAAGTTATGCGGACGCACCCGATATAGACGGCAAGGTTTTCTTCTCTTCAAAGAGGAAAATCCCCGCGGGAGTGTTTGTAAAGGTAAAAATAACAGACTTTGTGGACTATGATCTCCACGGTGAAGAAGTAAAGGGTTAAGCGGTAAAACATCGCTTAGAGTATCGATAAAACGAAAGGAAAAACAATTTTTGTTTGTATTTTGATATGAAAATGAATTTGCCAAACAAATTAACCATTTTAAGAGTTATCATGGTCCCCGCATTTATAGCGTGCATGCTCTATATACCTGACACGGCTGTAAGATGTTTTGTCTCGGCGGGAGTATTTGCTCTTACCTCGCTTACCGACATGCTCGACGGCAAAATAGCGAGAAAATACAATCTGGTGACAAACTTCGGTAAATTTATGGACCCCTTGGCTGACAAGTTTATGGTATTTTCCGCACTCATAACAATAACCGTCAAGCATGAAAAACTTACCTGGATAATGGTATGGGTAAGTTGTATTGTATTTTTAAGAGAACTTGCCGTAACCTCGCTCCGCCTTGTATGTTCGGGGGCGGGCGCCGGCGCCATTGCCGCAAGTTTCTTCGGCAAGGCAAAAACCGTAACGCAGATAACATGCATAATAGTAATTTTAATTGAAGAAGCGCTTCGCGCTATCTTCGGCATAGAAACTTATTTCATAGCGTCATATATCACCATTGCTTTGATGACATTTATGACTGTTGCTTCCGGGATAGACTATTTCAGACACTATGCAAGTTATATAAATCCCAACGAATAAACGGAGGCTTAAATGGAAAAGAAAGCAGGAAAAATCATTGCCAGAGTAATCGGCATAATAATAGGAGTTATTGCCGTTATACTCATTTTGTTCGGAGTGGGCGAAAAGATTATGTTCGCTTCATTCTATGCAAACGCAACGCAGGAGATGAAAACTCCGGGTGTGTCCGACGGCTTTGTACAGCAGGGACTTGACTACCTCGAGGACAGAGAACTGTATCTTTCATGTGGATATATGAAAAACTCATCAAAGGCGTCGAGAATATACATATTCGATAAAAAAGGAAAATCGAGCTTCATAGAGCTTTGGAACGAGGACGGAACTCCCTATACGGGGCACACGGGCGGAATTGCCCACTACGGCGACTATGTTTACATAACCGCCGATGACGGTCTTGACGTATTCTCACTCAAGACTACCTTGTCGGGCTGTACGGGAGTAAAGAAGATAGGCGAGGTAAAGACCTATAACAATCCGGCTTACTGTCATATTTACAACGGAATGATCTACGTCGGTTCTTTCTACCGCGCGGGCAATTATGAGACGCCCGACAGCGAAAGACTTACAACTCCGGCAGGAGACGAAAACAAAGCGATAATCACCGTTTTTGAACTTAACGAGGATGAGGAGTTTGGCATTAAGAAAGATGTCAAAGCGGTTTATTCCACAACGGGACTCGTTCAGGGAATGTGTATAACCGACGATTCAAGGCTTGTTCTCAGCACCTCTTACGGTCTTGCCGCATCCCACCTCTACGTTTACGATATAGCAAGAGCAACAAAGGGCGAGTACGAGATAAACGGAACTACCGTGCCGATCTACTATTTCGACTCCGCGTGCCTGCTTGATACAATAAAGGCGCCGCCCATGTCCGAGGAGATACTTTATCAAAACGGCAAAATACTTATAATAACCGAATCGGCAAGTAACAAATACATCTTCGGCAAGTTCACAACGGGCAAGCACCTGTTCGCATACAAACTCGACAAGTAAGGGACAAGCCGGAAAAGCACCTCTGTTTTTAACAAACATATCGTTGCGGACTTGTGACTGCCTTAATATTATTTGCAAGCAAAAGGGACTGACCATCAGGGCAGTCCCTTTTTAAGTATTCGATATGTAACTTACAAATTATTTTACTTTGTAAGTAACGCGGATTGCTTTTCCGCCGGTTAAGAATATCATCTTGAGAGCCGGCTTCGAGAATTCGCCTGCCTTTACGGTAAGCGGCTTGTCGAGTTTTCCTCTTGCAAGTACCTTTACAGCCTTTGCTCTCTTGTCGATAAGTTTCTTTTCCTTGAGTGCGTTTATGTCGATAACGTCTCCGGCGTTGAAGTTCTTCGAGAGAGTATCTACATTTATTATCTCGCGCTTTGTGTCGGTTGATGTGATGTAATCAACATCTTCCTCAACAAGTTCGTCAACCTCTTCGTCGGTAGCCATATCGTCAACCTCGTCTGCGGCAACACTTTCAACCGTGCGTGCTGCGATAGGCTCAACAACAACCTCTTCGACAACTACAGGTTCTTCAACAACAGGCTCCTCAACTACAGGTTCCTCAACCACAGGCTCTTCAACAACAGGCTCCTCAACAACGGGTTCTTCAACTATGGGCTCCTCGACAACAGGTTCCTCAACAACAGGCTTATTGGACTTCTTTACTGTATCATCGTCGGATACAAGCGCCTTTACAAGTTTCTTTGCAAGGAGTGCATCGGTATCCTCGTAAGGATATTTAGCAACATAGTCAACGAATTTCGGTTTATCCGAAGGAAGAATGTCGAAGTTATGCATAACCATATCGACAACTTCTTTTGCTTTTCTCAGACCGAGGTTGCTCTTTACTTTGATAAGAGTAGGAACATCGGCAAAGAGTTTGTTATCAATTGCTTCATGATGATATTTTGAAGAATCGAGTTTTTCGGGATCGTATGCACAGTAGAGAAGTACTGTCTTTCCACGGAGTTTCATCTTGAAGAGCTGATAACGTCCCTTGTTGTAACTGTCGAACTTCCAGCTTATTCTCGACTTGACGCCATCATAGGACATAATGTGATTTTTAAGCTCACTGTACCACGATTTAACTGTTTCGTCACTCTGAATGATGTTTGCGGTAACGCTACGGCTGTACTTGATCTTTATTTCATTTCCGTCGCTTGCAAAATATCTCGGAACAATAACAACATTAACATCGTTTGCGGGCTCTTCTGCGGCAGGTTCTTCGACAACCGGCTCTTCAGCGACAGGCTCCTCAACAGGTTCTTCAACCACAGGTTCTTCAACCGGCTCTTCAGCGACAGGCTCTTCAACAGGTTCTTCAACCACAGGTTCTTCAACCGGCTCTTCAGCGACAGGCTCTT
>CAMETB010000045.1 GCA_945936265.1 uncultured Clostridia bacterium | reverse complement strand
GGGCGCTGCAATGGCACCTGCGGCAATAGACACAATAGAGCGATATTTTAAGGAAAGCACACACTCCCCCGACGATTTTGATCTCATAATAACCGGAGATCTCGGTTTTGAGGGTAGCGAAATACTCAAAGATCTGCTCCTGAAAGACGGTATTGACATAAGAAAAAACCATGTTGACTGCGGTCTTATGATCTTTGACAGAAAAAAGCAGGACACCCACGCGGGTGGCTCGGGTTGCGGTTGCAGTGCAAGCGTTTTGTCTGCAGACATTGTAAAGAATCTCGAAGACGGAACACTTTCGGACGTGCTGTTTATAGGCACGGGCGCTCTTATGAACCCGATGACGCTATTTCAGGGCGGCTCCATTCCGTCAGTTGCACACCTTGTAAGGTTGTCCTCAAAGTAAAATTTTTAAGGAAAAACCGATACTCTGTCGGCAAAAAATTACTTCAAACAGTTTTTTGGAGGAAATATGGATATATTTTTGAACTGTCTTTATGCGTTTATAACGGGCGGCATTTTATGCGTGATTGCACAAATACTCATTGACAAAACCAAACTCACTCCTGCCCGTATTCTCGTTTTATACGTTTGTGCCGGAGTTGTTCTTACCGCCGTCGGTTTATACGATTATATAGTCGAATTTGCGGGTAGCGGAGCCACCGTACCGCTGACTGGCTTTGGCTACGCCATTGCCACGGGAGTTAAAAAAGCCGTCATGGAAAAAGGTCTGCTCGGCGCTTTAACGGGTGGCATTACCGCAACCTCGGGAGGCATTACTGCCGCAATCTGCTTTGGATATATAGCCTCGCTTATATTTTCCGCAAAGCGAAAAGGATAACTTTAATATAATAAGGCGTATAATTCTTTTTGAAACGCCGGGTTTTTGCAAAAACATCACTTAAAAATATAAAAAAGCGCTCCCCGTGTCGCACTTTTACGCACAGGGAGCGCTTTCAGATGTTAAATAATCTGTGCTTTTTTCTTTACCGTATCGGCAAGTTCAACGCTGTATGCAGAACTTGCGGGAGTTACGAGATCTGTTTTAAGACCGTTTGCAACACAGTTTACAAAATACTGTATCTCGGCAAGATAGCCGTTATCATTGCCTATATTGATACCGAGGTCAGCCGCATCTGCCGACGCTTTGGCAAATGACACTTCTTCTCCGTTCTTTACAAGCTTATCGGAAAGTTCTACATATCCGTTTTCAAATACCGCAAGGTATTTTGCCGAGAACGGTATATTTGCGTTGTACCATGTTCCCTCACAGGTGACGAGTTTGTCGCCGTAAAACATATTCGTAACGATATATTCGCTGTTGTCCTTCATTTCCTTGTGTACCGCGCTTATTTTGTCGGGTGCACCGAGAACGCTCTGAACAAAATCAAGGTCATGTATTGAAAGGTCGGTTACCACTCCTCCGCTCTTTGCGGTGTCCCTCATCCAATCCTCAAAGCTCCAGAGTGGCATCGAGGAAATTCTTTTCATATCAAGTCTTATGAGTTTACCGAGTTCTCCGCTCGTTATAACATCTTTAAGGTACATATAGGGAGCCATAAATCTGACTACATGTGCCACCATAAAATTTTTGTTTGTCTTTCCGACAACCGCAAGGACTCTTTTTGCGTCCTTTGCATTGAGCGTCATCGGCTTCTCGCAAAGCACATGATAGCCTTTTTTAAGGCACGTTATCGCCATATCGGCGTGAAGATAACTCGGTGTGCAAATGTCTATCATATCGAGTTTTTCGTATCTCAACATCTTTTTGAAGTCCGTATATACTTTTACATTCCTCTCGCCGATCTTTTCCTTTGCCATATCCTCTCTTACATCGCATACGGCAACAACTTGCGCGTTTTCAACGCTGTCGTAATTGAAGAAATGGCATCCGCCCATTCCGCCTATTCCGACAAGGCCTACTCTCACCTTATCCATTTATAATTCCTCCGAGAAATTCCTTTGCGTATAAAATGTCCTCTATCTGCTTGTCGCCGTCTATTTCGCGCTCTATGGTTATCGAGCCGTCGTAGCCGTGCTCTTTGAGCTTCTTTATAAGGCACGGAAAATTTACTCTGCCGTTGCCTATTCTCTTTTCCTCGCCGAGACAATCCGGATCTGTCGGATATTCTCCGTCCTTGCCGTGCACACCTCTTATGTAATCACCGAAAATATCAACCGCGTCGCATGGGTTTGCCTTACCGTACAAAAGAAGGTTCGCCGGGTCGAGATTTATTCCGAGGTTGCCCGTGCCCACATACTCTATCGTCCTTTTAAGAGTTATCGGCGTTTCCTGTCCCGTTTCAAAAAGGAGATACTGCCCGTTTGACTTGCAATACTCCGCAAGTTCCCGTATAGTCCTGACTACCTCTCTGTATTCGTCGGTATTCGGGTTTTCCGGCAAAAAGCCCATATGCGTAATAAGGTCGCAAACGCCTAACTTTGCGGCGAAATCAGAGCCTTTTTTAAGGTTTTCAACTCTTTTGCTTCTGAAATAAACGGGAACTATGCCAAGCGTTGCGTATCCGTTTATGAAGTCCCATACGGCTTCGCCTTCCCATCCGCACCAGACGGCGCTTATTTCAAGCCCCGCTTTATCGGCGGCTTTTCTTACTTTTTCTGCGTATTCATCGGTTAAAAGAGCCATATTCCAACAACAAAGCTGAAAGGATTCAAGCCCGTATTTTTTAACGTCCGCTATTTTGTCCTCGACGTTTTCGCTAAGATGTACCATTGTTCCGAGTTTCATTTTGCACCTCCGAGAGTTTCTTTCTGAATTTTATCATAAAATTCTTCGCTTTTCAAGTAATAATTGACTTTTTGCAGAAAATATATTAAAATACATTTCGAGGTGATTTCATTGTACAATTTTACGATCTATTTTCTGATTTTTTCTTTTCTCGGCTGGTGTACCGAGGTTGCATATTCCGCATACAAACATTCAAAGTTTGTAAACCGAGGCTTTCTCAACGGTCCCGTCTGCCCTATTTACGGCTTCGGAGTATCCTTTATATACCTCGTGATATCGCATATAGCAAGTTATGACTGGATAATAGTGCTTGCGTCTTTTCTTTTACCGACAATTCTTGAACTTGTCACCGGCTTCGTTATGGAAAAGGTATTCAATCACAAGTGGTGGGACTATTCGGGTGAGCGCTTTAACCTCGGCGGATATATCTGCCTTAAATTCTCCGTTATATGGGGACTTGCCTGCGTTGCGCTCGTAAAAATCGTTTTTCCGCTTATGGACAAGCTTATATCGGTACTGCCGTACAAGGTAACATATGTAGTTGCATGGGTCCTTTCTTCTCTTGTGATAATTGACTTAATCTGCTCGGTATGTACCGTTATCGGAATAAACAAAAAATTGAAGGCTCTCGACGTTATAGGCGAAGGGCTACACAAAGGCTCGGACAAGATAGGTCAGAAGGTATGCGACAACACGCTTGACGTAATGGAACTTAAAAACAAAGTTTTATCGAAAATTTCCGTATTTCACAAGCGTATGATAAATGCGTTTCCGAATATAAAGTCCAAAAAGTACAAATCTCTCGACGAGTTCAAAGCGTATATAAAGGAAAAGAGAGAAAGCAGGAAAAAGTAAAAATCAACCGCCCGTACTCAAAAGTGCGAGCGGTTATTTTCATTTAATTAAGTTTTATGTTTTTGACGTCCTGCCCTCTTACCCAGGTGACCCTGTATGTAATTTCTCCGTGGGACAAAAATTCCTTCGCCGTTCCGTTCAGATGGAGTTGATGAAGATCCCTCGGTGAAACGTCGCCGACTATCTTTGCGGCGGCGCCGCTGAATACATTTCTTGTATCGTTTGAATCCCAATTATAAAAATCGTTGACTATATACTTTACTTTTGCCGTATACACTCCGTTTGATACTGTAACATCATAAAGTTCTACACTTGAAAAATATGATCCGACGCTGTACTTCCAGTCGCCTGTCAGATTGTGATAAATGCTTTCCTCAACCTGATATATGTTTATCTTTTCACCCGAAACGGCAAGATTTTCAGCCGCGCGAAAAGCATTATTCAAATCCTCGTTGCGATTTTTAAGCGCCGTTTCATCGGAGAAAAACGATTTCATATCTATGCTATATGTATCTCCGCTACCGTCAAGATAATGAGCCATCATTAAGGAAGCGTTCGGAAATACTATAGAGCCCCAATTTTTTATTTTATTTGCAGCCGAGTTTATGCTTTTTATCTGATCGGTGGAATAGGCAGAGCCGGTTGCGTAATCAAGCTCGGAATTTTTTATCTGTTTTTCTCTGTCGCGGGAAGGGATGGTGTTTTCTGTGGTTGAAAAATTGCCGTAACTTGTTTTTACCTCTGTCTCTTCTCCCTTAAGTGTCTCATCTGTATTATCCGCCGCCGTTGCATTCTCCGTTTCAGTGCCGGAATCTGTTTTATCGGTTATATCGTAAGAATCATTACATGATTCGAATGTTACAAATATCAAGGTTAGTATCAAAAATAATGAAGATAAAAGAATTATTTTCGACTTTTTCATTTATACCCCCCTTTTTAAATGATAATACCACTTTTTTTCCGATTTGTCAATAGTTTTGCTTGATTGTGCGTCATATGTGTGCTAAAATCATATGGAAAACTGTATTTCAAAAGCATAAGGAGATCATAATATGAAAGAAAAATTATCGTCTTTAAGGTCAAAATTTGATGCGCTTAATGTGGACGCAATTTATATAACCTGCCCGGTAAGCCACCGTTATCTGACAAAATTCGACAATCCCGACGCTTCTCTGCTTATAACGAAGGATAATGCGTATGCGTTCGAGGATTTTCGCTATACGGAGACGGCAAACGAAAAATTAAAAGGGGTTTTCACGGTTATTGAGCCGCACGGAAAAAGAAAAGACTGGCTCGGAGATATAATAAAGAGAGAAAAAGTAAAAAATCTCGGAATTGAAAACCTCCATATGAACCTTTATTACTTTGACAATCTTAAAAAAGATCTCGACGTTACTTTTATGGGAATAGGCTCGACAATCGAAACCATGCGTGAGATAAAAGATGAGTGGGAGGTTGAGAATATAATAAAGGCTCAGAAAATCACGGACGACGCCTTTTCTCATATTGTGAGAATTATGAGCCCGGATATGACGGAAAACGATGTTGCCGCAGAACTTGAATATTTTATGCGCAAGCACGGCGCGGAGGACAAGAGTTTTGAAACCATTGCCGTAAGCGGAAAAAAATCGTCAATGCCGCACGGCGTGCCCTCCTCGGTTAAATTGCAAAAGGGATTTCTCACTATGGATTTCGGCGCGGTGGTAAACGGGTATCATTCCGATATGACGCGCACCGTATGCATCGGAAAAGCCGATGACGAAATGAAAAAACTTTACAGTACCGTACTTGAAGCGCAACTCCACGCGATTGATTTTATAAAGGCGGGGGTAAACTGTAAGGAGGCGGACGGTATTGCCCGGGAAATAATATATAAGGACTACAAAGGTTGCTTCGGTCACTCGCTCGGTCACGGCGTCGGGCTTGAGATACACGAGCGCCCGAACCTCTCTCCTAATTTCGACAAAATTCTCGAATCCGGCAATGTGGTAACGGTTGAGCCCGGAATTTACATTGCGGGTAAATACGGTTGCAGAATAGAGGATATGGGAGTCGTTCGGGACGGCAAAATAGAGATTTTCACAAGATCACCGAAGGAACTTATAGAATTATTCTGATTTTTTGCAAAAAAGTCTTGAAAAATGCTTTTGATTGTTATAAAATAGTAATATGAATATTTATGCTTGGACATAATTGAAAGGAGAGTTCCTCTAAGGAACAAATTTTTATGGTAATCGCAGGAGATTTTAAAAACGGTGTAACTTTTGATATGGGTGACGGCACGGTATGGCAGGTTGTTGAATTTCAGCACGTTAAACCGGGTAAAGGCGCCGCTTTCGTAAGAACGAAGATGAAAAACGTTATTACGGGTGCTGTCGTTGAGAGGACATTCAACCCTACGGATAAATTCCAGGACGCCCATATTGACAGAAAAGATATGGAGTACAGCTACAACGACGGTGATCTTTACTACTTTATGGATATGGAAACTTACGAGATGCTTCCGCTTAACTCGGACAAACTCGGCGATAACTTCAAATTTGTAAAGGAAAATATGATGTGTAAAATAATTTCCTACAAAGGCGATGTTTTCGGAGTAGAGCCTCCTATGTTTGTTGAACTCGAAGTAACCGACTGTGAGCCCGGTGTTCGCGGCAACACGACTACAGGCGTTACAAAGAACGCAACTCTTGAAACGGGAGCCAAAATAAAGGTACCGCTCTTTATCAACGTCGGTGACAAGATAAAGATTGACACGAGAACCGGCGAGTATCTCGAGCGCGCTTAAATAATTAAACGAGGGGACCGCGAATACTTTTTCGGTCCCCTTAAAAATAAAAATTGAAAGGAAGAAATACTATGGAAATGGATATTCTTGAAAAATGCGCCTACATCAAAGGCTTGGCAGAAGGACTTAATCTTGACACGACAAAGCCGGAGGGCAAGGTAATAAACGCTATTCTCGATCTTTTGTCGGATCTTACGACCACCGTTGCGGACATTGACGACGAGGTTGCTACTCTTAACGACTATGTTGAGGAGATAGACCACGACCTCGGCGACGCAGAGGAGTTCCTCTACGGAGATGACGACGATGAATGTGATTGCGACGATGACTGCGATTGTTGCGATGACGAGTGCGACTGTGACGACTGCGACGACGACGGCGACTTTATGGAGGCTATGTGCCCTCATTGCGGCGAGCAGGTTTGCTTCGACAATGAAATAGACCCCAAGGACCTCATTTGCCCCGCTTGCGGCAAGCCATTCTCGGACAAATAATTATTTCAACTCTTAAAAACACGGCGAAAAATCGCCGTGTTTTTTGTTTATAAAAATGTATAAAAGAAAATGTATTTATTTATTGAATTTGATTTTTGTATGTGATAGAATTAAAGAAAAAAACAAGGAGTTTTTATGAAGCCTTTATCTGAATCATTGCGCAACGTACGAACTATTATCGACGTTTTGAAAGCAAACCGTTTTTCCGAAAGAACGGAAATAAAAAATATAACGTACAAGATATGCGAATATAAGTCAGGAACGGTACTTCCCGACACTTCGGATTTTGAGCCGTATACAAGCGATATTACGTGGGGCGCGCCCGACGGGCACGCATGGTTTCATTTTACCGTTACCCCCGAGGGCAATATGAAGGGCAAAGATATTACCCTTAACGTAAGAACCGATATTGACGGTTGGGACGCGAACAACCCTCAATTTATTGCCTACGTTGACGGAGAAATACGCCAGGGGCTTGACACAAATCATACCCATTTGCTCCTCTCGGGCAAGGATTCCTACGACGTTTTTCTCTACGGATATACCGGACCGCAAAATTCCAATCTGCGTCTTTTTGCCGATATCACGCTTGAAAACGAGGACGTTTCCTCGCTTTACTACGATATGTCCGTACCGTTTCAGGCGCTTGAATACTTAAACGAAAATTCCTACGAGTATCAGACAATACTTACGTATCTTGATAAGGCGGTAACAAAACTCAATCTTCTCTCCGTTCCGTCCGAGGAGTTTTATAGGTCGGTAAAGGAAGCGGACGAATTTCTCAAAAAGGAATTTTACGCAAAGTACACCGATTCAAGAAACGTCACGGTTATTGCCATAGGTCATACGCACATAGACGTTGCGTGGCTCTGGACGCTTGATCAGACGAGAGAAAAAGCACAGCGCTCATTTGCAACCGTTATCGAACTTATGAAGCGCTATCCCGAATACAAGTTTATGTCCTCTCAGGCAGTTCTTTATAAGATGGTGAAAGAGGAATGTCCCGCGCTTTATGAAGAAATAAAGAAGATGATAAAAGCAGGTCGATGGGAAGTCGAGGGCGCTATGTGGGTCGAGGCGGACTGCAACCTCTCAAGCGGAGAAAGCCTTGTCCGTCAGGTACAGTACGGCAAAAACTTCTTTAAGGACGAGTTTGATAAAGAGAGCCATATTCTTTGGCTGCCCGATGTGTTCGGTTATGCGGCGGCGCTCCCGCAGATACTCAAAAAGAGTGACGTTGACTGGTTTGTAACCTCCAAAATAGGTTGGAACGACACAAACACGCTCCCATACGACACTTTCAAATGGAGAGGCCTTGACGGAACGGAGATAAACACTTATTTCCTGACCACACAGAAGGAGCAAAAAGGCTCCGTACCGACAAGAGAATCGACCTACTGTCCTTGTTCTGCCTCTGCGGATTTCATTGACGGAACCTGGAACAGATATCAGCAGAAAAACCTCTCAAACGAGGCTATTATAACCTTCGGCTTCGGCGACGGAGGCGGAGGACCTACGAAAGAGATGCTTGAACAGCTGCGCCGCACGAAAAACGGCATCCCCGGTTGCGCAAAATCAAAGATAGATTTTGCGGGCAATTTCCTTACACGTCTTGAAAAGAAGATGGAAAAGGACCCGTCAATAGTTCCCGTATGGCAGGGAGAACTTTACCTCGAATATCACAGAGGAACATATACCTCGCAGGCAAGAAACAAGAAAAACAACCGCATATGCGAATTTCTTGCTCTCGACACCGAGTATCTTTATACAATGCTCGAAAAATTCGGTTATGAAAAGTTCCCGAAAGAAAAACTGCATGGCATCTGGGAAACTATCCTTGTAAACCAGTTCCACGATATTATTCCCGGCTCCTCGATTGTCGAGGTATATGAGCGTTCCGACAAAGATTACGCTCTTATAGAAGGAGAAATGGCAGAACTTCGTGAAAATGCTTTTGAAAAGATAGCGGACAATGTCTGCAAAGAAGGGTATGTAGTATTTAACCCGCATTCGTTTGTAAACTCCTCGACGGTAAAGATAGACGGAAAGAGCGTATTTGTCGAAAATATTCCACCGAAGGGATATAAGGTAGTAACCGATTTTTCGACAACAAACAGCATAGTATTTGATAAAAATACAGTTACCACTCCCTTCTTCAAGGTAAAATTCGACAAGAACTTCAACATAACGAGCATATACGATAAGAAAAATCACCGTGAAGTTGTAAAGCGCGGCGAGGCAGCAAACCGCTTTATTGTACTTTCGGACTATCCCGACAAATACGACGCGTGGGAACTTCAGCGCTCGGCGAGCGACAAGGCATATCCCGTTGACAATGTATCGGATGTATCGTTTATCGACGACGGAGCAAGATGTGGCGTTCATTACGTAAGAAAGCATCTTAATTCGGAAATTGAGCAAACCGTCTGGTTCTATGAGAATATGCCGAAGATAGATTTTGAAACGAAGGTCGATTGGCACGAAAAGAAGCAGGCGCTCAAAGTTTCTTTCCCGGTCGATATAAACTCCGACAGGGCTACGTATGAAATTCAGTTCGGCACGATAGGGCGCCCGACGCATTTCAACACCTCGTGGGATCAGGCAAGATTCGAGGTCTGCGGTCATAAATATGCGGATCTTTCCGAGGGCAATTACGGCATAAGCCTTATGAAT
>CAMETB010000044.1 GCA_945936265.1 uncultured Clostridia bacterium | reverse complement strand
TCATCCCTGCCGTCACCGGGGAAATGCTTTGCGCATCCTGCAAGAGAGTTTTTCTGCACCTCGGATATATAAGCCTTACCCATCTCTTTTACAAGTTCCGGGTCGGAACCGAAAGTTCTTGTATTTGTTATCGGATTTCTCCAGTTGTAATCTATATCCACTATCGGAGCAAACGACCAGTTGGCACCCACCGAAGCGCCCTCGACGCCGCATATCTCGCCAAGACGTCTTGCCTGCTCTACCTCTTTTGTAGCTGCTATTGCCATAGGCTTGCCGAGCGCGGTGCCACCGAGTATCATACCGTTGCCGCCAGCCTCAAAGTTTGCGGCTACGAGCATCGGAATATCGGAATATTTCTGCATCTTATTTGTTGCGGAGATACATTCCTCGGCGCTCATCGTGCGGCTCATAAATCCGCCGGGACGCACCTCTTTGCCGATAAATTTGCAGTACTCCTCGTCGTCGTTGTACGTTATCAGACAAAACAGCTGTCTTATTTTATCGTCCTCGCTCATTTTGGAGAACGTATCGTTTACCCATTTTATATCGCCGTCGTCAAGATAAAACGGTTTTCCCTTGAAATCAATCATCGTTTACCTCACTGTTCCTCTGTTGCTGCGGATTTATCTTTCCGCTTTTTGATGAAGTTCTTAAGCTTTACAAGTTCTATTATTTTGTTCTCGTTGTTGAGATATATAAGGAATACGACGAGTATTACCGCCTCTATTACCTTGTAGACGTCGGAGGTGAAGGAAGCCACTTTGAAGCTTATCTGTCCGAATCCTATCTGTATAAACTCGTAAGAGATACAACCGAGAAGTATCGCTATCTGCTTGTTGCAGTACTTGCCTATAAATCCCGAGAAAAAGAGCGGGAGGAAGCAGCTGAACATTGTCGCGATGGTCGAGAAATTGATGGTCGGCGTAACTCCGTTTGTCGAGCAGATGGAGAGCGCGCCTGCGGCACCGAACATCATACCCGAGATGGTGTAGCATATGACCGCGTTGGATTTTTCGTTTATTCCCGTATTGACGGATATTTTCTGCCCCGTCTGGAGCGCACGGTAGTCGTAACCGAACTTGGTATAGTGGAAAACCACTATCATAAACGCAAGAGCGATAAGCATTATAACGGTCATAGCGCCTATGTTGACGGCAAACGAATAGTAAGAAGAATCCGTTCCGAAGCCGACGGGTTTAAGTCCGCCCGTTATAATGGCCACTACTCCTTCGAGGACAAGTGTCATGCCGAGACCTATTATCATAGGGGGCAAGCGGAGTGCCACGTACAAAAGACCCGTTATGCAACCGAATATTGCGCTTGATACTGCTCCTATAAGTATCATTCCGACAGGACCGAGCCCGCTTGCATACGCTATTTTTGCTCCTATTACGCCGCCTATTAGCATCTGCGCGCCGGTCGAGAAGTCAAATCTGCCCGTATGCATATTTATGGATACCCCGAAAGAAAGCAAAAGGACGTAGGCAAGTCCTCTGAAATACAGTTGAAAACTGCTCTGGCTCGCAAAAAGGGAGGTCCCCGAGGCTGCGCACGCTATTGACATAACGACAAGGCATATTACGGGAATTATCGCTATTCCCACGCCTCTTTTAGCGTATTCCCCCGCTTTATTTTTTGAGATTGTCATTTTGCACCTCTTTCCGATTATCCGCTCCCGCACTCTCGTGCGGGAGGGCAATCATTTTGTCTTTATTTGTTGTATTCGTCGTGGAGAGCTTTTGCCGCGTCGTAGTCTGCGTCGCAAAGCTTCTTGAATTCGTCAAGCGTATTGCCAACGAAGTGATTGATAACTGCGCTATTGTAGCAGTAGCCGTCCGTCTTGTTGTCGGATGCGAGCATGCTCTGAAGGTCTGCCTTGCTCGTTGCTACCCAATAGTTCATTCCGAGCCTCAATGCGGTTCCGTCACTGTTTACTATCTTGTTTCCGTTTACTGCGCTGAGTGCCATAACGACGGCGGGAGCCATTGCCGATGCAAATTTACCGCAGTCATATGCGTAAACCGTATCGAATGCGGAAGCATAATCCTCGGTTATTGCGTCAACGCCGCCTACCATAACGCCCGTTACCTTGCTGTTCGCCTGGGTGATACCGTAAGCTATCTTTGCAACCGTATCGCCTGCTCCTACGGAGAGGACGCATACGCCGCCTGCTTCAAGGCTGTTTGTAAGTTTGGTCGAGAAAGCATCGTCAAATGCAAAGCCGTCCATATATCCGGTTATTCTGTACTTGGTGCTTACGAACTTGGAGGGATCAAGGCTCTTGCCTATGAGCTTGGGTATAAGCTCTTCTCTCGTCTTTACCCCGTCATAGCTTGTGCCTGCATCCTCGCAGAAGTATGCGAGCATTCCGGCAAGTCTTTGTACGTGCATGTCCGCACCGTAAAGTGTCGCGCCGCCGAATATCGTAAATGCGCTCTGTCCCTTCTGCTCGACAAAGTATTTTGCCATAGCATAGCCTGCCTCGTATTCGGTGTCACTCGTGGGTGCTACCGAGCCGAGAAAGTATTCGTTGTTCTTGAGCTGTTCGTACTGAGCTGCGGTAGGATGTCCCGTCGGGCATACGACGTACATCTTGTTTGAAGAAGCCGCGTCGACTGCCGCTATTATATCGTCGTCAGAGAAAAGGAATATTACATCATAGCCCTTCGACGCATACGTATTGATAGCCGATACTTCCTCGCTTGAGCTTGCGGTCGTCGTGAAATCTACCGTAAAGCCAAGCTCTTCGCCCATCTTTTTGAGGTACTCTTCCCACGCTTTTGCCTCTCCCGAGGAGTCATCCTCACGAAGAACGCCTATTTTCGTGTCGCCCTTTTTGCCTCCGCAGCTTGCAAATATTACGCCCATAGCAAGTATGAGAGTAAAAGCAAGAATTACGGAAAGCACTTTTTTCATGTTTTTCATCTTTTTTTCCTCCGTTTTTTGTTTTTGTTTTTTATCTTTCAAGCATCTTCGGGCGGTTTGCTATTGAGAACAAGAATACAACCACCACAAAGAGTATGCCCTTGACTATTTGTAAATACCAGCTTCCCGTTACGTAAATGTTCATAAACGAATCGAGGAAAGCCATCGAGAAGGCACCGAGCATAGCCGCATACATTTTGGATCTCGGTCCTCCGTTCATGTTCATACCGCCGAAAACGAGCGCTATGAGCATATTCATTCCCACGCTCGAGCCTGACGAGGCGGAGAGCGTCGGCGTTTGCACTATCATCGCAAAGGAGGCAAGCCCTATTCCTATGCCCGCCAGAGCGAACGAGAGAATCGTAAGCTTCTTTGCGTTTATTCCCGTAAGGTCCGCACATAGCGGGTTGCCGCCGAGAAACTTTTGCTTTCTTCCGAGCTTTGTGAAGTAGAAAAGGAAGCAACACAAAACCTCAAAGCCCACAAGCAACGCTATTCTGAAGCCCGTATTGTTAAGCGAGTTCACAATAGACGGCGGTACCGGCACCGCGGCGTTTGTTCCGAAGGTCGTTATAAGCAAGGTCGCTATTGCGCCGTACACGTTCATCATAACTATCGTCATTATAAAGACGGGTAAGTTAAAGAGCGATGCGAGCACGGAGTTAAGAACGCTTAACGATATTGCAACTACAAGACAGGTAAGTATCACAAGGAAAAGGCTGCCCGTCTTTATTCCGACAAGTCCGCCGACAAGTGCGCTCACCAGCATATTCGAGCCGAGCGACAAGTCAAACGAGCCTGCGGAGAATATAAACGTTGCTCCCGTTGCCACAAGCGCAACGAGTGTGGCGTTTGATATTATTACCTTGAAGCCTATCGCCAGGTCGTAGCCCTCGATAAGAGCGCATATCACGTACAAAAGTCCGAGTACCGCGCAGGCGCCGAGCGGAATGTATTTAACTATATTCTGGGCGATAAGCGCCTTTTTCATCCTTGCCGCAGTTTCTTTCTCGGCAATCGCCTCCGCATCGGGGGCAGACAGAGTATTTATTACTTTTTCTTCCGACACAGTATCGCCTCCTTAAACCATATATTTTATAATCTCGGCATCCGTAAGATCGGGTGATCTTCCAAATTCCTTGGTTATTCTGCCGTCCTTCATTATCACAAGACGGTCGCTCATTCCCATAAGCTCGGTCATTTCCTCGGAAATCATTATTATCGTCTTGCCCTCTTTTTTCATTCTGTACATAAGCTGATACATCGTCTGCTTTACGCCTATGTCTATTCCTCTTGTCGGGCAGTCGAGGATAAGAATATCCGAATTACAGCCTATCCATTTCCCGAAAACGACTTTCTGTTTGTTTCCTCCCGAGAGCTGGGATACTTGCTGATCCATCGAAAAGCACTTTATTTTCATAAAGTCTATCTGCTCTTTTACGTACTTTTTCTCATCGGCAGAAAGGACCAAAAAGTCACCTCTTGCAAACTCGGAAAGACCCGCTATTGCTATGTTGTCCCTTATTGAAGCCTGCGTGCAGAGCGATTCCGTATCTCTGTCCTTTGCGACGTATCCTATTTTCTTTTTCGTCGCCCCGGTGGGATTTTTAAGCTCCTTGCCGTGAACGTACACGCATCCCTTATCGGGCTTTATCGCACCGAAAAGCACTTTGCCGAGGGTGTGCATTCCGCAATGGGAAAGACCGCCTATGCCGAGTATCTCGCCCTTGTGCGCTTCAAGTGTCAGATCCTTTATTCTATCCTTATAGGTAGCGTTTTCGATTGTGAGAACTACCTCGTCGCCGTAGCTTCCGTCATAATCCGAACGGAAGTAGTCGCCCTGGAGCTCTCTGCCTATCATCGCCATTCTTATCTTGTCGTCGTCGAACTCCTCTTTTTCAAAGGTCCTTATTATGTGTCCGTCACGAAGGACTGTCAAGGTATCGCACTTATCTGTTATCTCGTCAAGGTCGTGTGAAATAAAGACGACCGCACGTCCCGAATTTTTCATTCTCTGCATAAGGTCGTATATTATCTCGCGTCCTTTTTGAGAGAGGGACGTCGTCGTTTCGTCAACGACTATTATCTCGGGGTCTTGCATCCATACCTTTGCAACCTCGACAAGCTTTCTGTCCATCATATCGAGCGATGCGGTGATTGCGCCTGCGTTTATGTGCCCTGCGCCTATATCATCAAGCGCGGATTGTGCCGCTTTTTTCATCGCGCTTCCGTTTACGAAGCCCCATTTTCCTTTTTTAGAATTAAAGGAAGCAAATTTGTCGGTTTCGCAAAGGAACATATTTTCATATACCGTTATTCCCGGTACCGTTCCACTCTCCTGAACTATCATTCCGACGCCCATTTTAAGAGCGTACGTCATCGAGGTCGGGTGCCACTCCTCGCCCATATAGTACATCTCGCCGCTGTCGGCAGGCTGCATTCCCGAAAAAATCGAGGTGACGGTCGATTTTCCCGAGCCGTTTTCTCCGATAAGCCCTCGTATCTCGCCTCTTTTGACCTCGAGATTTACGTTATCGAGGGCAACAACGGGACCGAAGGTTTTCGTCATATTTACAACTTTGAGTATTACTTCTCCGTTTATTCTTTCGTTATTTTCTTTTTTAAGTTCCATATGCACCTCTTGCGATTCATCTCTTTTCGGTTGGTTCTTACACCTATATGATACCGAATTATCCTTTGGCGTACAATGCGATATTTTTACGCCGTACACGTCAATTTTCTACCTTTTTTGCCGAAACCGCGATTTTTTGAAAACATGCAAGGTAAAAAAATTGCACCTTTTGTGACGGCAATGTAAAAATTTAACTCACATTATTGACACAAAGGCAAAACAATATTATAATAAGATAGTATCTCGGAAAAGGAGAAAAATATGCAGTCCATATATGAAATACTTGAGTACAAGCATCCTTTGAACATCAAAATTTTTCTTCACAAGGTAAACGCTTTTGCGCTCCATTGGCACAGGGCTTATGAGCTTTTGCTTATCCTCGACGGCAAGTGCGAGATAACGACGGGCAAAACCTCGGTTTACGAAAAAGACGATCTCGTTTTAATAAACCCATATATACCGCACTCCATTCACTCGAAAGGGGGCGCGGTTATTCTTGCACTCCAGATAAAAGAAGACACGTTCGGAAAATCCATCCCGTTTGACGTGGACAGTACGAAAAACCCGGGCGACGATTATTCACAGATAAAGTCGATAATGGCAAGGCTTATAAAGCTCCACTCCGAGCATGCGCCGGGGCATGAAATACTTATGGAGAGCCTTCTTATGCTCCTCAAATACGAACTTTTCACAAAGTACCGCATGGACAGCGACGGAGTGGAGGAATTTGAGCAGTACAAAAAGCATATATCGAAAATATCAAAAGTACTCGAATACGTAAACGAAAATTTCCGCTCCGACGTAACCCTTGCCGAAACGGCAAACAAGTTCTTTTTTGCCCCTGCGTATCTTTCGAGAATTTTTGAAAAAACGATGGGAATCACCTTCAAAAAGTATCTTGACGGACTCCGCTTTACCGAGGCTATGTCACTCCTCGTATCTACTGACAAGAGCATTGAAGAAATCGCTTTTGCAAGCGGATTTCCGAATGTGCGGGCGTTCGTCGCTATGCACAAGGCATCATACGGATGTCTGCCGAGCGAATACAGAAAAGGGAGTTCAGAATATCTTCGTGAAACTCCCAGAAAGATGCAATATATTGACTTTGAAAAGACTGATTATCTTGCCGAAATAGCCTCGTATCTGAAGGACGGCTCCTCCGTTTCCGATATAGTAAGTGCAAGCAGTGAGGGCGAGGTTTATTTTGATTATTCTTTTGACTCCTCAAAGCCGATGGACGTTCTTCTTCATAATTTCAAAAATTTCTGCACCGTTGCACGCGCCTCGGATCTGCTTCGCGAAAACGTAAGAGAAATGCTACGCACCACACAGCGTGAAATAGGATTCAAGTATATAAAGTTCCACGGAATACTCGATGACGATTTAAGCGTTTATACGAAAACCGCCTCAGGCAAGGTAATAATCAATTTTGATAATATAGATAAAATATTTGATTTTCTTTTATCTATAAATTTAAAGCCTCTCGTCCAGCTTTCGTTTATGCCGAAGGCGCTTGCAAAATACCCCGATAAAAAAGTGTTCTTTCATGAGTCGATTATAAGCGAGCCCGAAAACTACTATGTATGGGGAGAATTTACAGGAAGATTTATTCATCATCTTCTTACAAGATACGGTCTTGAAGAAGTTGAAAAATGGCTATTTTCACTCTGGAACGAGCCGGAATCCCCTGCCGATATGTTCGGCTTCTACGATAAGGACACGTACAAAAAATTTTACCGTGTTACCTATAAGTCCGTAAAAAGCATTGCGCCCACAATAAAATTCGGCTCTCCGTCCTTTATGTACGATTCGATAACGAAAAGAGATGCGTTCGAGGAATTTATAAAAGGAGTTCCCGACTGTCCACCCGATTTTATAAATCTCCATTTCTACCCCGTTGACGGCTCATTTGAGGATTCGGATTCAAAAAATCTCGGCTCAGCGATGAAACTTATTTCCGACCCTTATATTCTTGAAAAAACGATAAGCAAGGTAAAGGAAAAACTCTTGTCGCTCGGTCTGTCCTCTTTGCCCGTCTATCTTACAGAGTGGAATTTTACCACCTCGCACAGAGATCTGTTGAATGATACCGCGTTCAAGGGCGCGTATATAGCGAGAAATATAATGGACAACTACGACAATCTCGATTCCTTCGGGTATTGGACTCTGACGGACGATATGTATGAGCTTCCGCTTGAAAACAAACTGTTCCACGGAGGACTCGGTATGTTTACGTCAAGCGGAATAAAAAAGCCCGCCTATTACGCTTTCTCTTTCCTTTCAAAGCTCGGCAAAAATCTTATCGGCAAGGCAAAAGGAATAATGGTGACCGAAGATATACGCGGTTTTCAGGTAATGCTTGTAAATTACATCCATTACAGCGACCTCTATGCAAGCGGCGAATTATTCGGAATAACCGAATCCGACAGATATACGGTTTTCAGGAGCGCCGAGAAAAAGAATTTTTCCGTAAAGATAAACAACGTTATAAACGGCACTTATATAATTGAAGAATATTTTGTAAACAGAAACAGCGGAAGCGCTTTTGATACGTGGCTGAAAAACTTTCACGGTGAGGAGGCGGTAACACCCGCCTCGATGGAAGCGTTAAAAGAGATTTCTCACCCCTCGTATTCTCTTGCAAAGGTTGAGGTAAAAGACGGCTCTTTAACCTATCAGGCATCAACCGAGCCGCACGAAATAAGGATTGCCCTTATAAAGAGGCTGTAATGAAGAACACGGTGGGAATTTACCCACCGTATCTTTTTGAAATTACGCTTCGATTTTTTCAAGTTCGTCGCCGAACGCTTCAAGCACGGCGGGAGATACGCCGAACATAGGCAGGAAGAAAAAGCGAGGGGTTTTTGTGAGAAATTCTTCGTTCTCTCCCGTTACCATAGCGTACGCTTGGGGGAGCATTTTTCTCATAAGAGACGCGGTTTTTTCGTTCTTTACAAGATCTGAAACGGGAGTATCGAGGCTGAACGGATGATTAAAATCGGTATTTGCCGCAAATGTATGAGTGCCCTCTTTTACGGTATAGATTTTCTTGTCGGGCATTACAACCTCCGCCTCGCAATATGGGGGTATCTTACATTCAAGCAGAAAAGTATTATCCTTATTTATGCGCCACGCAACCGAGTATTTGCCCGACGGAGAATTATATTCAAAGCGGATATTTTTCATTCTGTAATTCGGGTGTGGCTCTATCTTTACGCTCGTAAAACCGACACCGGTCGGTTTAAGCCCCGCTATATAGGAATATATCGCCTCAGCGACCGAGCCGTAAGCGTAGTGATTTAATGAGTTCATATTCGTACCGCTTATTTTGCCGTCAGGTAAAAGTGAGTTCCACCTCTCCCATATAGTCGTTGCGCCGAGGTTTACGCAGTATAGCCAGCCGGGGAATTCTTCGTTATACAGTATTCTGTACGCCTCGTTATCCATACCGTTTTCAAAAAGCGTCGGAAGCATAATCGGTGTGCCCGTAAATCCGCTTTTTATTTTGTAAAAGTCTTTTGCAAGGCGGTCCTTGAAATCATTTACTACTCTGTTTTTATCTCTGTATATTCCGTAGTAAAGAGAGAGCACGTATCCCGTCTGGGTATCTATTGCAAGTTTGCCGTTTAGCGAGAAAAACTCGTCAAGAATGGCGTTATATATCTTTTCGCTCTTTTCAAGATAGCGTTTTTCGTCCTCAATATAGCCGAGCACGCCTGCCGCTTTGGCGGTGAGCTTTACGGAATTATAGTAGTAAACGCTCATTATATATCCCGTGTCGGTGCCGCCGTTTAACGCCTGCGGGCACACTCCGTCCTGCGCAACCCAATCCCCGAAGGTAAAGCCGTTTAGTATAAGTCCTCTGCCGCCGTCTTTTTCGTCTTTTGAGATAAGAGTTTCGGTATAGTCACGCATCATACGGTAGTTATTTTCAAGCAGTTTTTTATCGCCGTAGAAATTGTAAACGTTCCACGGGATTATCGTTGCGGCGTCCGCCCAGACGGCACCC
>CAMETB010000043.1 GCA_945936265.1 uncultured Clostridia bacterium | reverse complement strand
CTGATTGCCATATTCTACCCCCGTAAATATTCCCATACTCAACCGCCTATTAAGCTCGTCAATTTCCGGCTGAGTGTAAAATTGCGACATGATTATTTTGCCACGGACAAACCAACCCCAATATTGATTAAAAGTGCCGTATGCGTCAATTCTGTTGCCGTTAAACCGATAAAAGTCTTTTATCGCTTGTAGCTCCGTTGGGTTTGTAGAGTAGTACTCGAGATATACGCCCGGCAACAGCTTTGCGTCCAAAGTCGTAATTTTACTCGGCACAAGCGGTTGTGACTGTATATTCTCAAGCTGAAGATTAAACAGGTCTCTGCTTATCTGTATTCCCTCTTGATACAACGCCTCGTTGTATTGTCGGTCGATTTGCGCCATTTGTAAGTACGTTTGGTCTTGGAACGCCGTTCCTATTGCTCCCGCAACCGATGAGATAATGGGAAGATTACCTGTATAAACGCTTGCCTTTTGAGCGGAAATATTCCTGCTCGTCCATTCGTCGCTCTTTTTCTGTGCGTTTTCTACTCTTCTTTCCCATGCTCTCTCAAACTCCCTGCCTTGTATCTGCCGCTCGAAAACGTCGTTATAGTTGCGGTTATTATAAACGTAGTTAGCCCACTCCGACGTAACGTTGGTAAGGCTGAAGTCTTCGGAAATAACGAGGCAGTCCTTGTCGTCGTAGTCGTAAATCAACAAGCCTTTCGTACTTGGTCTCACGTAGATAATAGAGTTATACGGTCGCAACGTTATCTTTGTTTTAAACTCCATTATCCCGTCGTTGTTATACGGTCGGAATAAGTATTGGCTTGCCCTGCTCGGACTTACTATTTTTATTGTGTCGCATTCTTTGTTTATGCTCGTCAAGTCTTCAAGGTCAGTAGTAAACTCAAAGTCGTCCGTATCAAGAAACGTTGCCTTTATGCCTGCGTCGTTTATTTTAAAATCTTCGCTTGTCTTAGTCGCCAGACTGAAAGGCAAAAATTGGACGTCAAGTATTCTGCCCGTATCTCCCGCCGCGTTTATAGCGTTGGTCTGTGCCATCATCAACGCTTGCGCTATATCGCTGTCGCTTATTCCATTCTGTGTATCGTCTGAGACTATGTTTACGCATCTGACGGCAGAACGTGGCAACTTACGCACGTTGGCTTTGAAATTAAAATTAAATTTTATAGCTACTCCTAACTCTCTTAACGTGTACGTTGCAAACTTTTGACGAGCCGTATAATTGATAAAGTTCCCATATCCCTTGATATCGCCCGCGCCGTAGGACGTGGTCTCGTTGCCGTCCTTGGTAAAATAATACGGAAAAGATATGTTTTTTATCGTATTGACAAAAGACGTATAGCTGTTTTTATGCAGCGGTCCCTTGAGTTGGCTCTCGGAGGTTGTTTTGTCTACCGTATAAACTTTTCCGTCGCCCGAATTATAAATAATCTTTCCGACGTATTTATCAACAGACGCGATTGTTGCGGCGGGCTGAAGATTATTAAAGTTATCAAAGTACGCGTCAATAACTGCTTTGAGCTGGTCTCTTAATAAGTTTTTTGCAGTCCCATCATTAAAAAAACCTGTCCTAGTTTGAAAGTCATAAACCATAATGTTATTAAGAAACATCGGAATATGTAGAACGTTTCCCGTCAGCGCGTTATCCGTGTCGGTATAGTAGGACGGGACTTTCCCGTCTGCGTCAATTACAGAATACGAAAACGAGTTTTCGGCTGTTTCGTCCATGTTGTAATTCATTTTATACTTGTACCACTTTCCCGTCGCATACGGACCGGTATAATATCTGCCTGATAGCGGTAACTCGGTATAGGGTATATCCCCCACCCAGTTAAAAAATACGTTTACGTTGTCTATCGTCTGCACTGTGCCGGGTTTGTTGTTGTCATAATTTATGAGGCTTGAGTTATCCAACGCCGCGATAGAATCAACGGTGTAGTCAAACCCGGTTATTCCGGGGATAGACGTATATGATATTTTTAAGTCCGCCTCAGATAATACGTTGTCAGTAAGCGTTTGAGTATTTACGTAATACACGAAAAAGCTTGATTTTCCGTTTATATTCAGCCTTTCCTCTTTTACCTTGGTGTTGGTATACGGCAAGTCCCAGCGTTTATATTTGTTGTAGTCGGTTGCTGTTCCTGAAGATATATACGCCGTCTCTTGCGCCCACAAGGTCGGGTTTTCGGATATTATGTCACGCAAAAGCGACAGCTGATACTTTACGCCGCTTAGTTGAGTATAGCCGGTTATAAAATATCTTCTGTCGGTATCGGTATCTAACAGATAGGTAGGCAACGCCGAAATTGCGCCGAGATTATAGATTATGTGTCCGTTTATCGTGTCGGGCGTGTCAAGATGCGCGACGTTTATTTCCGTGCGCATCTCGTTGTCTTTCTGTGTTATAGTTATAATCTTCCTGTTTGTGTACTTGAAGTTCGGATTATAATATAAAATGACCATGCGTTCTCCTGTTGGTATGCAACGGATTAAAGGCTCCGTTGCAATATAGCCTATTGAAACGTTTACGAGTTCGTCTCTTTGATTGTGATAAACGGTCTGAATTTAGAGACCTGTACGTCGCTGAAACCTTTGCGCAAATAGTGGTTAGTCGTTGCGCTCCTCGGGTTGTAAAAGCTTTCGCCCTGTTCGTAGCCGGTCATGTAATAAACGTATTCGGGAGCGAAAACCTTAGCGATAACCTTATCGTCTACGGTATATGACTCGTTTGCCTCGTATGCAAAATTTGCCGGCAAAAGGTCACCGGGAAAAATGCGATAAACTCCCGACTGCAATTGCGTGTCCGTCAAGGGGAAGTTATCCGTGCCGTCGCTGTTTACTTCTACGAGGCTGTAAACGTTACTATTTGACGCGGGGGCTGTGCCGCTCGTGGTATTGACCGTTCCAAACCATTTTGGCGTCCACTGTCTGCCCTCAGACGCCGTTTTTATGTATTCGGGGTTAAACACGGTAGGCAATGCCAAAGCGTTTATCTCGTTCATGTAGTTTGTGCTGAATACCGGGGTAAAGTCGTTCCAGTCGTAACTCGCATAAAAGTTGTAACCGTTATACTTGCGTTGGTTGTCTTGCATATCGGCTTTTAAGTCCAGAATTGCCTTTTTGATTTTAGACGCCCTGATGCGCTCCGTCGCCTCGGTGCCGTCTGCCGCGGGCAACGTAACCGTAATGTTGCAAGCCGCTATAGGACTGACGTAAGTGCCCATTGCCGTTTTAACGAAACCACTTTCAAAGGCGTCCATCGCCTGGGATAAAGTGCCGACGATATATCCGTTGAAGATTGCAAAAGTGCCTTCATCAAGAAACGCTCTCTTGCTGATATATGCGTCGTTGGTGACGTCTGTCTGACGCCATTTGTTGATTACGTAACTTTCGACCTTTTGCGTCTTATTTCGGTTGATTGCCAAAAGCTTGGGAGCCTCTGCGTCCATCCCAAAGTCATAAGTGCCCTGAATGTCCATTCCCTGTACCACGCCCGTACTGCCGTACATTCCTGTCGCCTTGTCAAGCAGGCTGACTATTTCGTCACGCTTTACGGTTTGCGGCGCGAGTTTTTGGAAGAGAATACGCAGGTTAAAAAGTGCGTTATAAATCTCGTTTGAGGTTAAATTACCGGTAAATGCCGGCGCTGTAATACTTGCCATATTTGTTTATTCTCCTTTATTTATTTTTGTTGTTGAAGTAATTTAAGAGGCTCCCCGATTTCTCTATTTCTGCGCTTATTTTCGGTGCGCTGTCGGTAACTCTTGCTTTGTACAGTGTCCGGAAGTAGTCGCAGTCACCCTTAGAGTCATCAACCATTTTTTTCATGTTTTCGTTCACCTTGACTATTTCCTCTAAGCCCTCGGCTCCCGTAATTTTCATGATTTCCTCGTCGGGCAACGTTTGTAATACCTTGTCAATCGTGGTCGTCATCTTTTGCCAATATTCGAGGTTCGTTCCTCTGAACTTTGAAATATCGTTAATTGCGTCAACAACGTTTATATCCTTGTTTTCATTTGGGACGTCTACGCTCTGCCCCTCGGTTATCGCTTTTAAGTATAGCTTGTTCTTTTCCTTTAATTCGGCAATATCGCTTTCATACTTATCTTTCGGAACCGTATTTGCCTGTAGCTTTTTGTACTCAGATAAAAGCACGCTTTCCTCTTTGTTCTCTTCTGATAATTCTATGTTTTTTTCGTTTTCGTTCATACTAATTCTCCTTTATTATTATATACTTTTTATTTGTTCTTGTCAACTTATTTTATATTTATTATTCCATTTTTGCGTCGATATAATCACCGCTGAAGTCAAAATTGATATACAAATAATCATAAACTACGCCGGACTCCTTTTCGGGCAATTTTACCTTTACGTTTACAATGCTCCCCTCTTGACTTAATTCTGCTTTTTCTTTAAAATATTGCGCCGACGAAAACCCGAGACGATATACGTAAGAGTTATATTTGGAATACACGTCCGGTACTTCTTGTCTGAATCGCTTATAAATGTATTCCTTGGTGTTGTTGCCACTTCTTCTTTTTCTATCCATAGCATACTGCTTAAGCGCGTTATAAGGCTCTATTTCGCCCGATTTGCCCGAAGCCATTATTAAGTTATAAACGTTAGCCTTTATTTGCTCCGCGTCTTCTATGTACCCTTTAAGGTCTTTAGGCAGTGCGTCGTAACTTCTTGCGATTATGTATTTGATAGATTTGCTACGGCGTTTATCGCCTTGTACTATGCCTATGTTCTGGAAATAGCGAGACTGTTTTTTTCTTAGTTCAGATAATGGCGTATTTTTCATATATTTTAAGCTCCTCTTCTATATTTTCTATAAACTTGCATCGAGGGTATCCGTCTATCATGTACGCGGGTTTACCTTTCCATTTCTCGCGCTGTTCCTTATAGTGCCCCTCGCTTATATATTCCGCCATCCCCTCATATTCGACTTTAAACTCACCTAAGCCGTCGCCTATCGTAACTAGGTTATCTACCCGGTTATATTTCCCCTCTATTTTTATAGAGTCTGTATTTACCATAATAACGTTATACCCTTTTTTTTCAAAGCTGTCAACCAGATAGTCTATCTTCCATGAAAACCATGCATACAAACCAGCCGCCATTGTCGTATTATTTTGTTTTCCGCTGTGCTTATGCATACAACCGACGGCGATGTTGGCAATGTTCTTGTACTTTTCTTTGTTTTCCGTGCATCTAAGCCGGTACAATTCTTCGGCGGTTTTCTTGTAAAACACTCTGCTTTTAAACCCGTATATCTTAACGTCTGCCCATAACATTGCGCCTTGCATTTTCTTTTTGTCTTCCTTGTAAAACATTTCTCTGTGCAATAAATTTTCAAAACAATAGTAATCATATTTACCACTCCATACCTCGGAAACTGAACAAGGTGTTTTTGTTTTCCAGTCCGGCAGCGGTTGACTTATTGCATATAAGTATGCGCTGTTCATGTCAAGTACTGTAACGTAACCTTTGTAGTTTTTTTTATAATAAACGTATACCCCGTTGCTGTAAGAAATATTCGGCTCATACGGTACCAGCTCGTCAAAACTTTTCGCTATCTTTCTGAACGCCAGAACGCACTTAACCGGGTCTATTTCTTTTCGGCTGAAACTTATTTGACTGAGCCTTTTGTGCCACTTACCGCCAAAAAAATCATAATATATTATTTTGCAAGCGCTTGTTGTTCGGAAATAATAACATGTGAACGGGTCAGATACCCTATCGGCGTCAAAAAGGTCACCGCTTTTCACCTCTAAAAATTTAACGTTTCTTGCTCGCAGGCGTCGAATGGTGTCGCACCATTGTATCCCTGTAAGTCGTTTAAAGTTATACCGCATCTTTCTGCCTTACGTTTATATATTTTGGCAAGTTCAATAAACTTGTCAAAGTTCATTTTGTTTCTGGGGTTATACCCTAAGGCTCTGCACATTGATTTGTATTTGTCGTACTCCGTGATGCCCTCGTATTCGTTTTCAGCCTGACCGCACCCAAACCCCCACTGCGGGTCGTTTTCAAAAAATGCGTATTGTTCTTTTGCAAAGTCGCGGATATCGAACGGGTTGTTCAGCGCCTCGTAAATTATATAGGGGATATCGTCCTCTATCATTTCAATAAAATGTTTGTTTTGCCTTGTTATTTTATTATCCATCTTAACGGTAATAAAACGCCTTATTATTCCGTCGTCCGTTACCTTAAAACGCGGGACGTTATTACAGGTCATTATGAGCTTAGAGTGTGGCTTTATCGTCCTCGGTAATTGAAATTTAGGGTTTATGTATATATCGTCGTTTGTTATTATGCTTTTAAGCAGGTTCGCCGTATCAAGGTCAAGGTCTTGCGCCTCTGCAACCTCGAAAAGCATTTTTCCCTCAAGGATAGCAGTGCCGTGGCTGTTTTTAAGTAGTGCTACGTTTGAGCGCCCAAAAAAGGCGTCACCGATTATTTTTGCCATTAAGCTGACAAACGTTGTTTTTCCGGTCTGACCGTATCCCACCAATATAAAGCAGTAACAATCTTCATTAAACAAATAATAGTTCATTATCTGCCGAAACTTATTTCCCGGATAAAGTTCGTCCATTGATGAAAAGTATTTGCTTTCACCCTTTTTTGCCCTGCTTTCTATGCTGTCGCGAAAATACTTGTCTACGTTCATAAAATAACGGTAATAACTCAACTCGCTTAACATGTCGGTAACGTCTTTTTCTAAAACGGGGATGCCTTGCTGCCGGATAAAGTCCCTGACCTCATCCTCGCTTGTCGGAGCTCCGTTTAATATCCAGAACCCGTCAACGTAATGAACGTGCTTTCTAAGCAACGTTAAAAAATTTATCTTGTCTTTTTCTTTCATGTTAACCTCGTATTTAATACCGCCGTAGCGCATTTACGGCGGTAAATATTTCTAGCGAGTAACTATTGCTTTTGCGATTTCTCCGTTCTCTTCCTTAGGAAAGAAAACGTTACGTGCGGGAACCTCATATAGAGTATAAACAACGCCGCGCTTGTCTACCTTTCTTTCCATTGACGTAAAATTGAGTTTTTCAACTCCCTTTTTTAAGAACACCGGAATAAACTTATTCTCTTGTTCGCCCTCTACGTTGATAGCCGTCTGGTAGTATTCATTACCTTTTTTGCTTATTCTGCCGATCACCTTTACAATTTCGTTTTTGATTTCTTTGTTTTCGTTTTCCATAATATAATCTCCTTTTTAATTTCTGTAAATATGCAATGCGCGCATAATTTATTTGTATAAAATATTTATATTGCTATAGTTGTAAGTGTCCTTCAGCCATGTTATAACGGCGTCAGTGTCGTATTCTTCCGGCAAGGTTACTATCCTGTGAAATTTAATATGCTTTTTATAATTTGCCTCGGCGAGTATCTCGCTGGGCGGGTTTATAAGTACTTCCGTGTGCAATACGTAACCCAGTTTACCGTAATTATTGATCGGCTCGCGCCTTGTTATTTGTCTAATATATATGTTTTTCATTTCTCATACTCCTTCTAAAATCCTTGTTCATACATTTATTTAGGTAATTTTTGCTTTTCGACTTTTGTCAAGATAGCGCTATCTTCAGGGAGTTTTCGATAACCTAAATTGACAAGTTCTTCGGCTTTTCCGTAAACATCTAAACCTGCAATTCTTACAATATCTTTTGCCATTTCTTCAATTTGTTCTTGCTTTGTCATTTTAACCCCTTTTTGTCTAATATATATGTTTTTCATTCCTCATACTCCTTATATCAACTAAATTTGGTTGCGCACTACCTTGCCTATATATAATTATAAAAATCTCAGGGTTTGATGCACGCAAGTCTCGTAAAAACCGTGGATCTACACTTTCCCCCTCTATATACAAAATTTTCTTATATGGCTTAATTTTTTGTTTTCTCATTTCTCATACTCCTTTAATAGTTCGTTGCTAAGATTACATAATCGTGCAATTATTTCGACGCCTTGATTACGTTCCCCTATAAGTCGCTCAATCTCTTTTTCCTGCTCGATTATAATGCAGCATGCCTCTCTGAGAAGGTCGTTACGCCTGTAGCAATCTGGACAATCACTGCGACTGGTTTTAAAATCAACAGCAGAACAACGCCGCAATACTTTCTTAATTTCGTCTTTGTTCATTCTTTCGCCTCTTTCCGTCGGATATACCGCCGACGGTCGTTTTTGTTTTATTACATTAAGATTATAAAGCATAAAAAAAAACTTGTCAAGCGTTTTTAACAAGTTTTTTGTAACTTTTTACAAGTTTTTTGTGTTTACCCTTTTATACCTTTTATTTCCTTTATGCACTTATCAAACATTTTTTGTGTCAACAAGTCACGGAACATAAACCGCTTTTCATAGTTCATCAAAATAATTTCGTCGCGTAACTCACTTCTGAAAACAGAGTTATTAAGCAGCAGTGGCACCATTGGGATAATAGGTTTATTTTCTTTGTTGTACCTTAAAATCACGTTATCGTCCCATACGGTAAACCATGTGTTTCTGAACTGTATTACGTATTGAGGTTTATACACTCGTCCTTTATATATCTTACCACGGTCAAACTTCTGTTCGTTGGTAAATGTGCTTGCATCGGGCGTTAATAAGTTGGCAATGCTACCTTTACGTCGCTCTAAATACTTTTTACTTGGTGGGATATAGTCTATTACGCAACGTTTCTTTTTTAGTTTATATCTGCCGAACGTCTCAGGTATGAAATTAAATAGCGTTGCCAAGATGTCACTGCAATCTTCGACGGTGTTGCCGATAAGGAAGATACGGCAATTTGTTTTGTGCCGGACTAGGTTTTCGAGTTGGTTGACAAAAGCGTAGGTGATATCAAACGTGTTTTTCTCGTTTCGCTCCCTCTGGAATTCGTCGCAACAAATATTATAAGCAAACATTTCGTTTTCAAATTCTTTGTCTTCAAAGTGGGCTATGCCTTTGTCACTGTAAAAGGTACTCAAGGCTAGTATCTTTGCCATCTTTTTGCCCTTAAAAAATACCGTATTTCCCTTTACCGTTATGTCCTTGCTGTTTATCCCGTACTTGTTCATCAAGCCTATATCGATAAATTGCATCGCATTATTGTTGAGAAGTTTCTTAGTACTAGCCTCTGTAAGTCTCAGCCAGACAAAGTCTTTGCCTTTCGTAAAATATTCATGCAAGAAAAAGTCCATTACGCTATAACTCTTGCCTGCCTCTCTTGCGCCGAGCAAAATATAAAAGATAGCCCATGAGTATCCGAGAATACTTTGTACGGTGTACCATTGATTTTGACTGTCCACCGCTTTGGCTATCTTCTTTGCTATTTCCTTATTATAGTCCATAATATAGCACCTCACGTATATTTGAGTGATCGGGGCACTACTCCCTTACCTGGTTGCGCCGCTCCTCGCGGTAGTTGTAACACGGTAATTATCACTGATATAAATATACTGCTCATAAGGCTGTGTAGTGCTATATTCTTATTATACATCCAATAAATTACTTTGTCAAGCGTTTAAACTCCCTTCTCCGTTATGTGATAGATATCTGATGAATGTGATAAAGAAATGTAATTG
>CAMETB010000042.1 GCA_945936265.1 uncultured Clostridia bacterium | reverse complement strand
ATACCCCTCGGCGAAGGAATAGAGAATGATGAATATTCCGCGTGGGGTGAAACAGGTTGCAAACGCGGCAGGGAGTATATGAAAAAGTACGTAAATGAGATAAGACGCGTCGGCGCAGCCCTGACTGTAGATATAGCCGTGTTCCGTGACGGAAGCTTCGCCAAAGATCAGATGGAAACCCTTAAATACGCAATAAAAGGTGAATAAAAAATACCGTATAAGAGATCGGAAAATCCGACACTTATACGGTTTTTTGCTATTTTCCTTGCCTATTTATAAGTTCGTTAAGATATGGAATACATTCCTCAAATTTTGTTCCGTAGGCGTGTTTTTCTGCCTCGGGTAGCGTGTGCCTTATGCATTCAACCGTAAAATCAACGGCGATTTTAAGGGCGTTTTCAATATCTATACCCCTTGTCAGCGCACCCGAGAGTACGGAGGCAAAAGTGTCGCCGGTGCCGTGGAAGCTCCTCGGAATGTTTTCGGCAATATAAGAAATGTAAGTATCGTCCTTTGACGAGTAAAAAACAGCTCCCTGTGTAGATTTTTCATATGATACGCCTGTTATAACGACGCTTTTTGCACCGAGCGAGCATACCTTTTTGGCTAAATCTTTAACGTACTTTTCATCGTAAACTTCTTTGTATTCTGTGCCGGTAAGATAGCAAGCCTCGGTTATATTAGGCACCGTAATATCGGCGACGGCGCACAGCTTTGCCATATGTGAAGGAAAATCAGATGCAAATCCTGTATACAGGCGCCCCTTGTCGCCCATTGCGGGGTCAACGAAAACAAGCGTGTCCTTTTTTCCGAACAACTTTATAAAATCGAGTACATAATCTATTTGCTTTTCCGTTCCGAGATAGCCCGTGTATATAGTGTCAAATTCTATCGAATATTTTTTCCAATGCTCTGCGATTTTCGGTATATCCTCGCTCAGGTCGCGGAAGGTGAAGTCCTCAAATCCCCCGGTATGTGTCGATAAAACGGAGGTGGGCAAAATTGCACATTCTATACCCATTGCGGAGATAAGCGGAAGGGCGACGGTTATGGAGCATTTACCGAAGCATGATATATCTTGTATTGTGACTATTCTTTTCATTTTATCACCCCTTTTTGATATTATATCTCCTTGTTCCGAAAAAGTCAACAGATATAATATACTTATTTATCTCAGCTCCTATCAGGACTATTGTTATACAGAAGTAGATCCATAGCATAAAGAGGACTATTACGCCGAAACTTGCATAAAGATATGAACCCCTCGGTGATAAGGAAATATACAGAGAATAAAGGGACGAAAATATTATCCAACCGCATGACGCAAATACCGAGCCGGGAATATAGCGAAAAGGCTTTTCTTTCTCTCCGGAAACAGCCGAGTAAAAAAGCACAAAGAAGAGAGTGAGAAAAACGAAAAACAACAAAAATCGCAGGGCTACGAATACTTGGAGCGCAAATGTAGGGACAGTGTCGCTGCTTGCCCAATATAAGTCTATCCATTTGCCGATTGAAAAGAGGACAAGTGAGAATATTATAATACAGGAAAAAATAAAACTGCGCCACAGGATCTTGAAAAATCTCTTCACAAAAGGCGACGTATCACGATGCCCGAAAACTTCCTCCGTTCCTGCACAAATCCCGTTTATTCCTTTATAAGATGCCCATACGGAAGTTATCGCGCCTATGGAAATCAAGTGAAATGCGCTGTTTTCCTCTATTTCTTTAAGAATAATTTCGGCTGCCCCAGAAAGAGTCGTAGGGATAAGATCCATCACGAGCTCGGAAAAATTATCGGCAAAAGCCGGCATTATAACTCCTATAACCGAAAGTATCATAGCGGCAAACGGTACCACCGATACGATTATAAAAAACGATGCCTGCGCCGAAAAAACGCTTAATCTGTCCTTTTTATATGACTTTATAAGATATAAAATAAAATCTTTCATAAAAATATTTTTCCCTTAAATTAAAAAAATATCGGAATATGATTTACATATCAGAAAAAATGTGCTATTATTATGTTGTACAATATTTATATTATATGTAAGGAGTTCTTTTAATATGGAAAACAAAGTAATCGTAGAAACAAGCGCACGTCACGTTCATCTTACCAAGGAGCATATTGCAATCCTTTTCGGTGAGGGACATGAGCTTACATTCAAGAAGGCGCTGAGCCAGCCCGGTCAGTTCGCTTGCGAGGAAAGAGTAACGGTTGTCGGACCGAAAAATAAAATCGAGAGAGTAAGTATACTCGGTCCTGCAAGAAAAGCATCGCAGGTCGAGGTATCGTTTACCGACGCAAGAACGCTCGGCATATCGGCACCTGTCCGTGAGAGCGGAGACATTGAGGGTTCTGCGCCCTGTAAACTTATAGGGCCTTGCGGAGAACTTGATCTTGACAAAGGAGTTATCGTTGCAAAGAGACATATTCACTTTACCCCCGAGGAGGCTGCTGCCGCAGGAGTTTCCGACAAAGAAGTCGTAAAGGTTAAAATAGTTTCCGAGAGAACGACTATATTTGACGATGTCGTAGTAAGGGTAAATCCCAATTTCAAGGCAGCTATGCACATAGACACAGACGAGTCTAACGCATCGTGCGCATTCGGTACGGTTTACGGAGAAATAATAAAATAAGAGCCGCGGTTGACTGATTCCGGATTGCTATAAAAATTTATTTTTGGAGCCATAATGATAAATTACGGAGAAACGAAAAAGAGCAGGTATGAAGCGACAAGGCTTAAATACATACTTACATTGCCGACAAACTTTTCAAAAGAAGAAAGACTTCCTATGATAGTTTTTCTGCACGGCGCGGGAGAGCGTGGAGACGATCTTGAAAAATTAAAAATTTATGCCGTCCCGAAACTTTTCTGTAATAACTGCGACTTTGACGGAACGAGAGTTGTAACACTTTCTCCTCTTTGCCCGAATGATATTACATGGTATGATCTTAAAAAGGAAGTTTTTTCTCTCATAGACAGCGTTTGTTCTGAGTATAACATTGATAGAGGCAATATATCGCTCTGCGGACTCAGCATGGGCGGTTTTGGCACCTGGGAGATGGCAATGACCCGCCCGGATATGTTTTCAAAGATAGCGCCGGTCTGCGGCGGAGGATTAAACTGGAGGGCGGGCGTACTCAAAATGCCCATCCGCGTATTTCACGGCGCCCTTGACGACGTTGTACCGATTGCAATGTCCGAGATAATGGTAAACGCTGTTTCAGCGTCGGGCGGCAATGTCGAATTTACCGTATACGACGATCTTTCGCATAATTGCTGGGACAGGGCGTTTGAAGAAACGGATCTTATCAGGTGGCTTGCGTCATCAAAAAAATGAGAATGGCAGGTTAAAGGTATGGAAGAGAAGACTACCATAAACAGAAAAATAAAAAAAATAATGCATATCCTTAACCCGCTTGCAGGTAAAGGTCAGGCATCTAAGATAAAAGAAGATCTCAAAAGCAACGATTATGTCTATATGTCCGATTCGGCAGATGAAGCGGCAGACTTTATAAAAAAGACATGCGTTGAGAATCCCGAAACCTGTTTCACGGTTTACGGCGGTGACGGCACCGTTTTCAAGGCGGTGAATGCGCTTATGGAAAGCGGATACAACCATCTTGCATCTCTTAAGATTGTTCCGATAGGAAGCGGGAATGATTTTGTTCATACATTTGAGGGCAAGAGCGGTGAATTTCTGGTAGATGTCATGAAATTCAACGGACGCTATGCCGCAAATGTTATAAATGTCGGATTTGACTGCGAAGTCGTACGCCGTGCGATAAGCATAAAGAAGGTTCCCATAATACCAAACAAATTTGCATACTATTTCGGGGTAGCAGGCGAACTTTTTGCCAAGAAGCCTATCGACGCCACGATAACCATGACTTATCAGGACGGCACTACCGAGGTAATGAAGGAAAAAGTACTTCTTGCTGCAGTGGCAAACTGTCGTTATTACGGCGGCGGATTTGAAGCGGCGCCTGCGGCAAAGCCCGATGACGGACTTCTTGATGTTGTGATAATAAAAGACGTCAGCATACCCACGTTCGTAGGACTTGTAGGTGATTACAAAAACGGCACACATGTAAACAGAGAAACAGGAGAGGTTATTGAAAAGTTCAAAAAATTTCTCGTTTATAAAAAATGCGTTGCCGTAAAAATCGAGGGTTGCAAGAGCGTATGCGCAGATGGGGAAATATTTGAGGAAAATACCGTTGATATAGAGGTTGTTCCGAAAGCAATCACTTATGTAAGAGATTAAAGCAAAAAATCTGCTCGTCAAAGGGCAGATTTTTTTACAAATAAAATCGGCTGTTGCAATTAAAATGCAACAGCCGATTTGCAATTGAGATATGCGAAATTATTACTTAACTTCAGCCTTAGCGCCTGCTTCGGTAAGCTGCTTAGCAATGTCTTCGGCAACTTCCTTGGAAACAGCCTCTTTGATCTTCTGAGGAGCGCTCTCAACAAGATCCTTAGCCTCTTTAAGTCCGAGACCGGTGATCTCACGAACAACCTTTATAACGTTGAGTTTGCTTGCGCCTACTTCTGCAAGAACAACATCAAACTCGGTCTTTTCCTCTGCAGCGGGAGCAGCAGCAACAGCAGCGCCTGCAACAGCAACGGGAGCGGCAGATACGCCGAATTCCTCTTCAACAGCCTTTACAAGGTCTGCAAGTTCAAGTATGGTGAGTGATTTGATTTCGTCAAGAATCTGTGTAATCTTTTCGTTAGCCATGATAAATAATCCTCCATAATAATAAAGTAATTTTTTGTCTTTTCATCTTTTAACGGATAAAACCGAAAGGAGATGATACCCTTATTCTGCGGCAGCTGCCTGTTCGCCGTCCTTGTCGATAACTGCCTGCAAAGCACGGGCGAGACCGCTGATGGGACCCTGAATGCTTCCCAGGAATCTTGCGAGAAGAACTTCCTTCGGCGGGATATCTGCAAGCTCATTGACAGCATTTGCGTCAACAACTTCATTGTCGATAAATCCGCACTTGATTTCAAAGGTTTCAACCTTGTCGGCATATTCCTTTGCGATTTTTGCGGGTGCAACCGGATCTTCATAACTTACGGCAATGGCGCTCATTCCGTTAAGTTTGTCCTTCATTGCGCCGTATCCGACTTCGTCGCACGCACGTCCGATAAGCGTGTTCTTGATTACCATGTAATCAACGCCTGCTTTACGGAAAGCGGCACGCATCTTTGTGTCGTCCTCAACGGTGATACCCTGATACTGAACGAGAACGCCGGACTGTGCTTTCTTCAATTTTTCAACGAGATCGGCAACAATGGCTTTCTTTTGTTCAAGAACTGAATTACTGGGCATGATATAACCTCCTTGTTTATTTCCACAGCAAAAAGAAAAAATCTTTTAACGGCAAGCGCAAATCCATACCGAAAAAAGACGTAAGAAAATATTAAAATCTTTCCTCGGCAGGGAGCATAACGCAATTACCGTAACCTGCTGTCTTTGGATTAGCGATAGAATTATAACATATAAAAACCGTCCTGTCAAGCACTTTTTCAAAAAAATAAAAGAAACCTTAAAATCAAATCGCAAAACAAAAAGGCGGCTTGCCGCCTTTTTAGTTTATATTGTCGTCAGAAAACAATCACATCATCTACGTTGCATTTGACGTTTGCGTCATCCTTCGGTACGATGATCAGACATATCTGATATGTTACCCAATCAAATCCTTCAGAAAATTCTTTGTCATAAACGGTAGTAAGATAATATTTGTCATTGACAATTCTGAAATCTGCTATATGTGGAGTTGAATAACCAAGGCTCCATGAAATTGCAAATACGTCGTTCTCCTCAAACGTAGCCTCGGTTATTTTATCCGTGCTCAATTCGTTCTCGGAGAGGAAAGTTGTAAAATCGTCATACGTTTTTATCAACTGACCGGCATTGAATTTCGGTTTCGCAGTGTCGTAATAAATTTCAATCATTTCATATTTTTCATCAGGATACTTTTCCTGCAATATTCCAACAGTAGCCCTTGTTACATACGCGTCGCCGAAAAGCCCGTGCAAGCCCTCCTTCTGAATGCTTGCAAACTCGCTGAAACTATCATACACAAACAAGATGCTTGAAGGGGTGAGCGGAATTTGCTCCACGTTTTCCAATAATATCTTTTGTACACCCTTGGTTATAAAATCGAAATGGTATAAAGGACCGTATTTTTCAATAAACGGATCGTCTTCATAATGACCAGAAGAGTTATTGTAAAACACTCCGGGTAAATCGTATTCAACGCAAATGTAATAAGTATACGTTTCCGGCATATAGATGAGATTTTTCTCCCCGTATTCGTTAATAGTGTAAAGGCGTTCATTTTGCCCGACGACAAAATTTGAATTATACGGCAAATCACCCCAAGGATTTATATTGAATAAAATCTTTTCATCAAACGTAACGTTTTGTGCAGGCTCGTCGTTTTCCGTATCGGTTACAGTTTCTGTTCCGGTGACGATTTCGGTTTCACGCTGTGTGTCCGTAGCGCTCCCTGTATCGGTATCGCTTTGTGTGTCGGTATTGCTCCCTGTATCGCTTTCGTTTTGCGTGTCGGTAATGTCTTGGGTGTCTGTCGATGTGCCCTTATTCTCATTGCAGGAAGCAAAGCACAAAATCGCCAAAATCGCCAATGCAATAACAATAAATTTTTTCATAATTCCTCCTTGTATTTGCCAAAAAATGTTTTCTCCCTCTGATTTAATTATATCTTAAAAGTGTGATTTAGTCAACACTTTTATAAAATATTTTCCAATTTAATCATAAAATAAGCATAATAAAGAACGGGCGGATTTTTGCCCGCCCATATTGAAAATGAAGTAGTTTTAATTATATTTTTTGCTGGCGCACGTCCTTGCCGACGAAAAGTTTTATGTAGAAGTTACCGAAAAGACGGCTCGTTATTCTGTCCTGATATACCTTGCGGAGCTCCTCGCTTGACAGGTTGGTGCTTGCAATAATAGGCAGGTTTTTGTTAAGCCTTGTATTTATTATGTTGTAAAGGCATGATACCGAAAACTGCGATATCATTTCCGTGCCAAGGTCGTCCATTATGAGCAGGTCGCAGTTAAGATATTTATCGGACACAGGCTCGCTGTCTGAATATGAATTTCTGAATCTGTCCGAGGCAAAATCGGAGAATATATTCTGCGCCGTTTCATATACGACATCGTATCCTTTTTCTATAACCACCTTTGCAACCGAGGTGGAGAGGTGCGTTTTGCCGAGACCGGTTGCGCCCATTAAAAGAAAACTGCGCTTGTCATTTTCAAAGTTACTTGCAAAACCGTAAAGGTCATCGAAGTTTTTCTCCATGCGGTCTCTTTCTTCTCCATTATAGTAGTCGAGAGAGAAGGACTCAAAATTTTGCTCTTTCAGAAGGTTTGATATTCCCGATGATTCAAAACCCTTCATTATAAGCGCTTTTCTGAAACACTCGCACATATATACCCCGTCATATCCGGTATCATGGCATTTTTCACAGTCGTATTTAACCGATGTATAATCGGGGGAATATCCTTTTGATACAAGAATATCGGCGCGCTTTTTCTGCAAGGCTAAATTTTCGTTTTTTATCTCGGAAATTTTTTGGTCTATATCACCGTTGCCACCCAAAACGGCGTGAATAACATCGGAGCCTGTTTTCCTGAGTTCATCGTCTATTTTCTTTATTTCCGGAATTTCCGAATACACTTTTTCAAGGCGCAATCTGCTCTCAGCCTCATGCAACTTGCGCTTCTCTGAATAATTTTCTATTACTTCCTCGACGTTTTTTCTCGGATAACTCATACCTTGCCCTCCGTATCGTTTTTCTTTGCACTGTAAGAACGCTTGAGCGCCGCCTCAAAAAAGTCGTCAGTTTGGAATGAGGAGGCACTTTGCTTTTCTTTGTATTTCTTTTCGGCTTCATCTGCCTGCTCGGGCGTTGTTATTCCCACCGACAACCAGTTTTCTATTATTTTATCCGCATATTTCACAGACGCCTTTGAGGTTTTGTCAACCGTTATATCGTATGCCTTTTCAAGTAACTTTATGTTTATATCCGCATTTATCCATTTGCCGATAACCTCTTTTTCGGTTTTTGAAAACTCACGCTCTCCTATTGAAAAAAGTTTTCTTATTTTATATTCAAGAGACCGTTTGTTTTTTCTGTCCGCAAAATGGGCTTCAAGTTTTTCGTAAGTGTCGATTCCCTGATCGTACAGATTTGCGGCGGTTTTCCTTATGTAAGCCCAATTAGGCTTGCCGACCTCGACGCAGTGAGCAATCAACAGAAGTATAAATTCGTCGTCAAATTTATAAAAACTTTTCAGATATATAACATTGTTATGATCCTGCGCATTGAAAACCTTGCCCATAATGTTCTGGCAATTATAGAAGAGAGAAGCCGTTCCCTCGTTTTTTTCAACAAATTTCGCTATTTGCTCGCCCGTATAGGAGGGCAGAGCGTTAGTAAGCGTGGGATTGTCGGTTACCATATCCGATACAAGCGAGTCAAAGGAATCTACGGAAATAACCTTGCAGTCCGACCAGAAAATGAGAGATTTTTTAACTTCATCGACACTCATACCGAGATTTTTTGCAAATTCCGCTATGTAATTTTCGAATGAAGAGGTATATCCCATGTTGCCTGCGAGACCTAATATGACTGCAAGATCGTTTTTAGTTGCTTTTCCGACAAAATCCGCAACCGATGCGGGAAGATTTATTATATTGCCGGAATACTTTATATCTATTTTCATAGCTTTTCTTACCGCACTTTCGCTTAATTTTTTATCAACTCGGGAAGGCGTTTAAGGATTCATCGGCACGTACACCGTCCATAAATTCATAATACCCTTGCGCGCCTATCATGGCGGCGTTATCACCGCAAAGGCTTAACTCAGGAGCAAAGAATGAAGCGCCTCTCTTTTTGCAAAGGGAATCTATCGCTTTTCTTATGTGTGAGTTTGCGCTCACTCCTCCAGCCAGAACGACTTTGTCGTAGCCGGTTTTTGAAAGAGCTTCATCTACTTTTGATTTTACCGCTTCCGCAATCACTTCTGTAAACGATGCGGCAACATCTTCCCTGCATATTTGCTCTCCCTTTTGACTTTTGGTATTCACATAGTTTATAACGGAAGTTTTAAGACCGCTGAATGAAAAGCCAAGCGAATCTTTAATTGACGGAGACGGAAAATGTATAGAATCCGGATTACCCTTCGAGGCGAGTATGTCCATGGCGTGTCCTCCGGGATAGGGAAGACCGAGAACACGCCCCGCTTTGTCAAAGCATTCGCCTGCCGCGTCATCTCTTGTCGAACCTATTTCGGTAAGGGAAGTGTATGATTTTACATCGTAGAATGATGTGTGCCCGCCCGACATAACAAGAGCCAGAAACGGCGGTTTAAGATCATTATGGGTAAGATATGCAGCCGCAATATGCCCCCTTATATGATCTACGGGTACAAGCGGAATGTGGTTGGCAAAAGCAAGTGATTTTGCAAAATTGACGGCAACGAGTAATGCTCCTATAAGCCCGGGACCGTATGTTACGGCGACGGCGTCAATATCTTTGAGTGTAAGATTTGCCTGTGAGAGCGCCTCATAGGTTATTCTTGAA
>CAMETB010000041.1 GCA_945936265.1 uncultured Clostridia bacterium | reverse complement strand
TCGTATGAACTTCTACTTTTTTATTTGCTGTTGCACTTGATAGTATAATTCACCATTTATATAAAGAAAACGGACTTTTCAGTCCGTTTTCTTTGATGCGAATATTTTAAATAAATTTAGATAAATAATCAAATATTTATCGCAATAAATCGTACATAATCTATTAAAAAAGGCTGACGCAAATGATATGCACCTCCAAAAGTGTCTAATCATACCTGTGGGTTGGGGTATTTTTGTGCTATTTTTCGGCGCTCCCTGCGGCTTGTCGTATAATGCTCTGTGGGGAATAATCACCGAAAATGTGGCATTTTTTCAAGTTTACTTGTCTTTTTCCTTTGATTCTTTCGCATTTTATTACTATTTTTACGAATAAATCTGTAAAAATCAAAAAAATGTTGACTTTTCTGTATTGCGATGATATACTGTGTATAGCGTTTATAAATTTTAACAAGGAGAGTTGATAATATGAAAGAACTTTGGACAACTAAATGGAAAAAAGTGCTCATCTGGGCTTGCGGTTACATCAGTTTTATAGCATTTGCGTTGGCAGGCGGCTACGTTATCGTAAAGTCAGATGACGAGGAGCTTAAAAAGACCGCTAAACTGACGTTTATCGTAACGCTCATATTTACGGGAGTGTCTGCATTTTTCTCGCTGTTTAACTATTTCGGCGGTATGTTCAGCGGCTACTACGGCTCGGTAGTATATAGAATCATCTCGATTCTTACAAACATCGTAGGAATAGTAAGAATTCTTACTTACGCATTCTTCATCGTATGTCTGTTGGCAGAAACCCAATTAAGAGAATTCGTTAAGAATATGAAGGACAAGAAAGAAAATTCAAAGAAGAACACCGAAGAAAAAGCCGCAAAAGAGGTTGAGGCAAAGCCGGCAGAGAGCGCCGAGGAAAAACCCGCAGAAAGCGCCGAGAAAAAACCCGCACAGGACACGGAAGCAAAAGCTGAAGAACAGTAAGCAAAATATTGCAAATAAAAACGCACCCGAGGGTGCGTTTTTATTATTACGTGCTTTTGCTATCGTGCATTTGACGGCTGGCTACGCTATCAGAGCTCGTCTTTTATGGCGCTTAACGAGGCGGCGATGCTCTCTTTGCCGGCTTTGCCGTACTTGTCTATCTCGTATCTGCTCCTGTCTATGCCGTGAGTAAGACAACCGGAGCCGCCGATACAACCGCCCACACAAGCCATTCCCTCGATAAAGTTGGCGTCAAGCTTGCCCGCCTTTGCTTTTGCAAGCGACGTGCGGCACTGCTCTATTCCGTCGCAGGAAACCGCTTTAAGCTCATAATCGCATCCGTTTTCGGTAAGCCCCTGCTTTACCGCCTCGGCAAGTCCGCCGCAACGCGCGAATATTCTGCCATAGTAGGAAGCTCCGTCGGTTGAGGACTCCTCCATTGATTCTATATCGAGGTCGCAACTGTCGAAAAGTGCCTGAAGTTCCTCAAAGGTTATTACGCTATCGACGTATTTACGTACTTCTTCTTTCTGAAACTCCATTTTCTTTGCCGTACACGGACCTATAAACACGACCTTTGCACTCTCGTCACCCTCTTTTATCTTCTTTGCAACGGTTGACATGGGGGAGAGCGAGGAGGAAACGTTATTTGCAAGAGTAGGGAACTGATTTTCTATGTAGGAAACGAAGCCGGGGCAACAGGAGCTCATAAGGAAGCCCTTTTCGGCAAGTTCCGCCGATTCTTTGCTTGCCACCATATCCGCGCCGAGCGCCGCCTCGACAATCTTATAAAATCCGAGAGCCTTGATACCCGATATTACCTGTCCGAGTTTTGCATAAGTAAACTGCGTTGCGATTGACGGGGCTATTACCGCATATACGTGATAATTTTTGTTCTCATTGCTTCCTTTTATAAATCTTATTACATCGAGAATAAAAGATTTTTCCGTTATTGCTCCCCAGGGACATTGATAAACGCAACTTCCGCAGGCTATACATTTGGAGTTGTCTATTTTTGCTTCCTTCATCTCGCCCATTGAGATTGCTTTTACCTTGCAGGCGTTTTCACACGGGCGCTTGTTATTGGTTATCGCGCTGTACGGGCACACCTTGGAGCAGGCGCCGCACTCGACGCACTTTGTCTTGTCTATATGTGCCACGTGGTTTTCGTCAAACGATATCGCGCCGAAGCGGCAGACGTCCTCGCACCTGTGTGCAAGACAGCCACGGCATGCGCCGCTTACCTCGTATCCGCCCATGGGGCATTCATCGCACGCTATATCTATAACCTCTATAACATTGGGGTTTGATTTGTCACCGCCCATGGCGAGCTTTACTCTCTCGGCGAGAATTGCCCTCTCTTTATATACGCAGCACCTCATAGTCGGCACTCTGCCAGGAACTATCATTTCCGGAATATCAAGTGCGCTTTTTTCAAGATTTCCCGTCCACGCAAGACGGGCGACCTCTCTTAAAACCTTATATTTCAAATGCTGAACCTTAGTGTCGAATTTACGCATAAATACCTCCAACACCCTCAAAATTTTAATATATTCTATCACACAAAAAGCACTTTGTAAATAGTAAATAAGACATAACCGATATGCGATATTTCATATATCGTAAAAATGCGGAGAGCAATCCGGCAAGCAAAATTGCCGATACTCTCCGCAGTTTTTTATTTATCCGTTGTCTTGCTTGCGTAAATGAGATTGTAATCAAGATCGTTTGCAATTGCCGACGCTATCGAGTAAGAGTCTTTTAGCGATGACTCCCTGAGTTCATAGAAGCATTCCTTCTGATAATTTTCAAGCACGGTATAAAAATCGTTTTTCATAGCCATGTAGTTAAAATCATCCTCATTGAAGAAATCTTTGTTTTCCTCCCTCGAATATGCCCCTTCGTCAAGCGGAAGTTTTCTTACAAAAGCCTCGCCGTATTCGAAGTAGTCGCCGGCATTTATTGTTTCCGTCTCTCCGCTTATCTCTATCGTGCCGCCTTTTTCAAAATATCTTTTTGCTGTTACAACCGCACAATCTCCCTCTTTAAGAAGGAATGCGGCGGAGAGGGCGTTTGAGGTGACTATCTGATTTACGGATGTCGGAGCAATCATATAGTATCCCCCCGGATAAAGCGTATCGTCCGAATACTTTTCGAAGAGAAGATTATATGTCTTCCCCGGGTCTTCAAACAGCTCGTCAACCGTCATTTTGAGTGCGCTTGTTATCATCGGATATTTTGCCTCTTTTACAAGGAGTGAGTTAAGCTCCGAAATAATCTGATTTTTCGTCGCCTTTTCCGATTCGCTGAGATTAATATAACTCGTCTTGCCATCGGAATCGGTAACAGCTTTGTAGACATTATTGATAACTATTACCTGAAAATGAAGATATGCGCTCTCATAATAGTTTTCCTTTGCTTCGGCGGTAAGTTTCGAATAGTCGTCCCCGTAAAGATGAGCGACCACAGCATTTTCCTTTGCCTGCATGGTATATACGCTGCGCATGGTATCTACGGTATAACCATACTGTTTGACTATGCGCTTAAACGCCTGCTCGGAATATCCGCCGTAATAGTTTACGGTTTTGTCAATAAGTTTTTCTATGTCGTCCTTTTGCTTATCGGTTAAGGTAAGACCGTATTCATCGAAAAGAGACTGCGACAGAAGGAGCGTATAAATACTGATGTCGAACTCTTTTCTGTATACCGAGTCCAGATACTGACCGAGGGTAAGACCGTCGTCGGTTATTTGGGTGCTCATGCTCATTTCCTCATAACCGAGAGTTGAGAGAAGCCTCCTTTTATACATACCTATGAGATAGGTATACTCGTCCTCTTTTATCTCGTAAGGACCGAGAGTATAAACGCTATTTTTGCCGCACGATATAAATGTTACCGGCAACATGAGAATACACAGAATAAGGCATATTGTACTTATAATTCTTTTTTTCACTTTCTTGCTCCTTTCAGGGTGGCATCAAGAATATTTTACCACAGGTATGTGAACAAATTCAAACAGTTTTCTGACATTTTTCTGTATAAATTTTAAGAAGCGATACGCTGTCTTTTGAAAAGTCGGTTCCGGGAGTGATTTTAAGCGATATATAAGGTATATGCCCGACTCCCGAGACGCTTATTTTATTTCTGTCAAGATTTGCGATTTCGGCAAGGACCAACAGATTTGTTTCATCTGGGAAAAAGCGCATCTCCGCTCTTAACTGCTCCACCTTTTTCATATGCGCCCTTGACGCATATGCTTTTACAAGCGAGGACTCGACAAGCACCTCGGCACACCTCGGCATCTTGCCGAATCTGTCTGTAAGTTCGGATACCACGTCGGAGAAATCATCCTCATTTTGTATGTGCGCTATCTTTTTATACATCTCTATTCTCTGTGATGACGCCTTTATATAACTCTTCGGCAGATATGCGTCGGAGGAGAGGGATATTGTAGTCTCAAAATTTTTCTCAACCGTCTCCCCTTTTTCTTCAAGCACCGCCTCGTTAAGAAGCCTTACATACATATCGTACCCAACCGAATCTATATGCCCGTGCTGTGCCGAGCCGAGCAGATTGCCGGCTCCTCTTATTTCAAGATCTCGCATGGCTATTTTAAATCCCGCGCCGAACTCGGTAAAATCGCGTATCGCCCCAAGACGTTTTTCGGCAATTTCGCTTATTTCCTTGCCCCGTCTGTAAGTAAAATAGGCGTAGGCTCTCCTGTGTGATCTTCCGACGCGCCCTCTTATCTGATGGAGTTGCGCAAGTCCCATTTTATCGGCATTTTCTATTATCAGGGTGTTGGCGTTCGGTATATCTATTCCCGTCTCCACAATGGTGGTACTTACAAGAATGTCTATATTGCCTTTTACAAGTTCGTTCCATATTTCCTCGATGCTGTCCCTGTCCATCTGACCATGAGCAACGGCTATTTTCGCGTCCGGGAACGCTTTTTTAAGCCTTGAAAAGACAGTGTAAATATACTCCACATTATTGTATAGATAGAAAACCTGCCCACCTCTGTGAAGTTCACGCATGATTGCGTCGTTTATTATTCCCTCGTCATATTCAAGCACATATGACGAAACTCCGACGCGCCCCGTCGGCGCCTCGTCAAGAACGGACATGTCGCGGATACCGCCTATTGCCATACTTAAAGTTCTCGGTATCGGCGTTGCACTGAGCGACAAAACATCAACATCGGGCACTTCCTTCTTGATTTTCTCCTTCTGCAAAACGCCGAAGCGCTGTTCCTCATCGACTATTAAAAGCCCGAGATCCTTAAACTGCGTTCTGTCATTTAAAAGTTTGTGCGTTCCTATTATTATGTCGGTGTCGCCTCTGCGCAGCCGTCTTAATACAGCGGATTGTTGCGAGGGCGTTCTGAACCTCGATATCATATCTATATTTACGCCCGTTCCCGCAAAGCGTGAGAGAGCTGTCTGATAATGCTGCATTGCGAGAATGGTGGTAGGAACAAGAATTGCAACCTGCTTGCCGTTTGCAACCGCCTTCATGGCGGCACGGAATGCAACCTCGGTCTTTCCGTACCCGACGTCGCCACAGAGCACCCTGTCCATCGGGTACGGTTTTTCCATGTCCGACTTTATTTCTTCTATCGCTTTTTTCTGACACTCGGTTTCCTCAAACTCAAAGGAGGAGTCAAACTCCCTTTCCATAATTCCGTCTTTTGCGAAAGCAAAGCCGTTTATTCTCTGCCGTCTTGCGTAAAGATCGATAAGTTCTTTTGCCATATCTTTTGCGGCGGTTTTTGCTTTCTCGGTTGAGCGTTTCCACTCCGCTCCACCCATTTTAGAGAGTTTAACCGTACCGTCAAGAGAGCCGGAACCTATATATTTTGCCACAAGATCAAGCTGATCCGTCGGCAGATAGAGTTTATCCGTGCCTGCGTACTGTATCGCCATATAATCCCTGTATGCGCCACACACGCACAGGTTTTCCATACCGAGATATTTTCCTATTCCGTAATTTGCGTGCACAACATAGTCTCCGACATTAAGATCGGCACAGGAGAGTATTTTTTCTCCCGCGCTCTTCTGAAACGACTTCTTTTTTGAGGCACTCCTTGTATCCGAATACGATTTTGAGGAAAGAACCACCAGGGCAAACTTTTCCTCGGGTATTTCGTAGCCCTCCTCAAAGGTGTCGCAAATAACGCCGACTGCGCCCTTTTCAAGTTCGTCAAAAGCCTTTTTTCCTGCGTCATAAGCTGGTATTTCAAGTTCACAAAGTGTCTTTATGCTGTTTTTAAGTTCGGCGTCGGTACGGCAGACAAGTGCGCAGGAGTATCCGTTTTTTACAAGTTCGTCAAGTTCGGGGCAGACATTGTTGAGCGTTCTCTCACTTTCTGCAATTCTTTTTGTCTTAAAATTATAGATTCCGCCCGTCTTGCCACTATGCGATACGGAGAAAGGATCTATCGAAATTGTTATATGATCGTCAAGAAAACACTCAAATTCCGACACAGGGGCGGAATATTTTGCATATTCGGGTGTTATGAGCATATTTTCGATAAGTTCTTTCGACCTCATCCCGCAAAGCTCCGCCGAGTCTTTTGCACGGCTTTTTGTCGAGGCAGTGTCGCAGATTATGGCAATCGGAGAGGCCGGGAAGTAATCAAGCAGACACTCACTCTCGGGATAGACAAGAGATATAAAGCGGTCAAAAAAGCTCTCCGAAATATGATTCTTAATGGAGAAAAGTTCTTTTTCAAGCTCTCTTTTTGTTTCCTCTCTCTGCGTTTTTGTAAAAAGTGATGAGAGTATTTCCGATATTTTTTCCTCATCCCGTGTCGATGCTATTATCTCTTTTGACGGCGTTATGCCGAACTCGTCTATATCCCTTACCCGTCTTTGCGTCATGGGGTCGAATATTTCCATTCGGTCAGCCTCGTCGCCGAAAAGCTCCGTTCTTATAGGCAGATGCTCGTCATATTTTTTGCCGTTTACCGTAAAACCGCCGCCCGTCGGGAAAACGTCGACAATACCGCCCCGCACGGCGTACTGTCCCTCGCTCTCAACCATATCCGAAGGGGCATATCCCGTTTTTATAAGTTTTTCGCAAAGAGCGGAAATATCAAACGTATCGCTCTTTTTTACCTCAAACGTTCGTACCTCGAGCTCTTTTTTCGGCATCGTATATTGCATAGCGGCTTCCGGAGTTGAAATTACGACATCAAGAGACGACGATAAAATGCCCGAGAGTATTCCGAGCCTTTCGTGTTCAAGTTCGTGTGAAGAGGTCATATCGTAGAAATTGAAATCTCTGACGGGATAAAACGCGCTTTTGAGCGACGAAGACATAAAGAATTCATTCAGTTTATTCGCCTTTCTCTCCTCGCCCGTTATAATGAGAACGGTTTTTCCGCTCTTTTCTTTCAGGTCCTTTACAAGAGAGTAAAGGAGGGCCCTCTCGGCGCCGTCGCACAAACCGTTTGCAAGAAGCGGCAACTTTTTACCGCAGGAAAAAAGCTCGGTGGCGGTGTTTACCATCGAAACGTATTCTTTCGTTTTCCTTATTCCTTCAAATAAAATGCTTTCGTTCATTAAAAGGCTCTTCTTTCTTCTCTTAAAACGCAAGAAAACTGCGGAAACGGCTCTTTCGGGAGCCGCGGTCCGCATTTCCTTTTACTATTTTTACTCAGTTTATATTTTGCGATACATCAGCACTGTTTCATAAGTCTTATGTAAAACTCGACTGCGTGCTTTACGGTCTCAACTCTTATATGCTCGTTGTTGCCGTGTATCGTGGAACGCTCCTCGGCGGTAAGATCCATTGCCGAGAATCTGTAAACACGATCGCTTATTCTGCCGTAATGGCGGCTGTCTGAACATTGTACCATAAGATAGGGAGACACAAGTGCGCCTTTCCATGTTGATGCGACTGCCGAAGCAACTTTGTTCCATCCGTCGCAGTCCGTTCTCGATATCGGGCTCGGGTTCATACCGTGAAGTTTGGTTATAACGACATTTTCGTCGCCTATCGTTTCTCTGATGTATGCGAGTGCGCTGTCCATTGTATCCTCGGGGTTAAGACGTATATTCGATACCATCGTTGCCTCAGGAGGAATTACATTTGGAGCCTTGCTTCCGTTCATCTGCGTAAACGCAACCGTCGTTCTCATAAGGGCGTTTAATTCTCCGCCGCTCTTTTTGCACATAGAGTCAAGGAGTCCGCCGAAGCACCAGAGGTTCGCAAAAATCATTCTGTAAAGGAATGAAGAATGTCTTCCGAGAGTATCAAACATCTCGGCAACAGGTTTTGTAAGGTGCGCCTTGAAAGGATTTGCTTCAACCTTGACGCATGCGCTTGAAAGGACTCCGACAGGTGTGTGAGGACGGGGTGCCGACGCGTGCCCGCCGTTTGATTTTACTTTGTACTCAACGTCCATCATTCCCTTCTCGGCAATTCCGATAAGTCCGCAGGGGGACGAAACGCCTGGGAATATATCCTGAACGACAGCGCCTCCCTCGTCAACTACCATAGAAAGTTTTATGTTATTCTTTTCGAAGTAATCGACTATATGAACGGCACCCTGCCCGTTTACCTCCTCGCCGCCGGAAAATGCGAAGTATATGTCATTTTCGGGAATGAAGCCTTTTGATATCAGGTGATCAGCCGCGCTTAAAACGCCGTTGAACGTCACCTTGGTATCAAGTGCGCCTCTTCCCCATACAACTCCGTCCTCGAGTATAGCCTCAAAAGGCGGTTTGTCCCAGTTTTCCTCGTTTACCGGCACAACATCGTAATGCGCCATCAGAACCGAGGCCTCGTCGTGTTCTTTGCCCTCCCACTTGAAAAGAAGCGCTCTGTCTTCCATCCTTGTAAGAGTACAGGTTTTTAATACGTTTGGATAAAGTTCGGGCAGTTTTGAAATAAGTTTTTCAAATTCACCGTCATCCTCAAGCGAGTGATCCTTATACGATACGGTTTTGCATCTTATAAGTTCACGCAGATTTTCAACTGCACGCTCCCCGTCGAAAACTTCTTCTTCATCTATAACCTTTACATTATTCTTCGGTTTGAAATTAGCCGTTCTTATAAGTATCACCGCAATGAAAACAACAAGCAATGCGGCAATACCGATCAGTGCATACAGCCAGGGTTCCATAAAAATACCTCCTCAAAAATCAAAGCATTCCTTTTTTGTACATTATTCTCGCAACAATAAGGGTAAACACAGCCCCGACGGGAACCATTATTCCGACGGTGCCGGCATTGAGTGCGGGAACAAATATGAAAAGAAGTATCATAAGTATCATGGGCGCTATTGCAAGCTTTAAGTTCTTTGATACGAATACAACCGCAAGCCCTCCGAACAGTGCAGGAAGAATCTGATCAAATGCAGGCTTAAGAATCGGTGAATCAAGTATCGGAGTAAGCGGTATTATGAGTATAACTCCGAGAATGATTATAACCGTTGTAACAATACTCGATACGGCAATGGCTATTGTCGAAATTATCTCTCCGTCCTCGGAGTTTGCCTTTACATTTGCCCTCTCCATGGCGTCAAGCGCACACGGGAGTTTCAGGTTTGAAATATTACCCGTTACAAACGAGAGGTAAGACCCGCCGGAGCCGAGCATCGGCACATATGTAAACACTTCGATTATTCCGACCGCCCAATACATAGGAACTACCGCTATCATACCTTTGAGCATTGCGTCCCACTTCGGAACGGCGGAAAAAATTATCATAAGCATTACGGGAAAAAGGAAAAGAAGAGCAAGTATCGTAAAGCCCCATATCCTTCCGTCACGGTGAACGCTTTCAAGATAAGTCATTTCTTTATTTTCGTTATCCATGTTCTCCCCCCCTTACCCGAGCCATGCCGTAAACGGAACCGCCACCGC
>CAMETB010000040.1 GCA_945936265.1 uncultured Clostridia bacterium | reverse complement strand
GGCCCTTCTCGACTCTCGGCTGGCCCGACAAAACCGAGGATCTTGATTATTTCTATCCGACGAACACGCTTGTTACCGGCTACGATATCATAACCTTCTGGGTTTCGAGAATGATATTCTCGGGTCTTGAATATATGGGAGAAAAACCGTTTGATACCGTTCTTATTCACGGTCTTGTCCGTGATTCGCTCGGCAGAAAGATGTCAAAATCTCTGGGCAACGGCATAGACCCGCTCGTTATAATAGACAAATACGGTGCCGACGCTTTGCGTTTTGCGCTTGCAACGGGAAATTCGCCCGGAAACGATATGCGCTTCTCCGACGAAAAGATAGAGGCGGCAAGAAATTTTGCAAACAAGCTCTGGAACGCCGCAAGGTTCGTTATGATGCACCTCGATATAGAAAAGGTAGAGTTACCCGAAAAGTCTGCTCTTGCCCTCCAGGACAAGTGGATTTTAGAGAAACTTAACGAACTTGTAAAGAGCGTTCGCTCCTCACTTGACTCGTACGAGATAGGCATTGCCCTTTCTGAAATTTACGATTTCGTATGGGATATATTCTGCGACTGGTATATCGAACTTTCAAAGACGACCCTTTCGGAAAAAGGCACGAAGGCAAATCTCGTTTCTCAAAACGTAATAACCTACGTTCTTGAAAATATCCTTAAGCTTCTCCATCCGTTTATGCCGTTTATAACCGAGGAGATATATCTCTCGCTTCCTCATTTTGAGGACTCTGAAAGCATAATGATCTCAACTTATCCCGAATTTGACGACACCCTTGATTTTTCAGACGAGTGCGAAATAATGGAAAGAGTTATAGACACCATAAAGGCAGTGCGTGTAAGAAGAACGGAAATGAATGTTCCTCCGTCAAGAAAGGCGAAAATATTTATAGTCACCTCTTATCCCGATTCGTTCAACGAAGCCACCTTTGATTTCTTCAAGAGGCTCGCTTCCGCATCGGAGGCTCAAGTTGTTTCCGAGTACACGGGGGCAAACGCCGTACAGATAATCACTCACGCCGCAACAGTTTATATTCCGATGGCGGAGATTGTCGATATTGAAAAAGAAAAAGCCCGCTTGAACGGCGAGCTTGAAAAGGTAAATTCCGAGATTTTGCGCATTGAGAAAAAACTCTCAAACGAGGAGTTTGTAAAGAAAGCACCCGCCGCCGTCGTAGAGGGCGAAAAGGCAAAACTCGTTAAGTACGAGAACACCAAAAAAGGTATCCTCGACGCAATAAGTTCGCTTTAACCTGACAAAAAATCACGGTACAAACCGTGATTTTTTGTTATTTGGCTTTAAGAAGTTTTTCTATGCTTGAAAGCTTGACAGAGAGGGCGAAAAGTTCGGTGGCGGTTTTAAGGTCGTCAAGCGGAGGATAGGAAGGCGCTATTCTTATGTTGCTGTCATGCGGGTCTTTGCCGTATGGGTAGGTCGCTCCCGCAGGGGTCATTATAACGCCCGCCTTTTTGCACCTTGCAACTATATCGGCGGCGCAACCGTCAAGAGAATCGAACGATATGAAATATCCGCCCCTCGGCTTTGTCCACTCACCTATTCCGAGTCCGCCAAGTTCTCTTTCGAGAATTTCCTCGACTGCCTCGAATTTCGGGCGAAGAATATCTGCATGTTTTCTCATATGTTCAATCATTCCGTGTATATCCTTAAAAAATCTGACATGACGAAGTTGGTTTACCTTGTCGTGGCCTATCGTCTGCACGGTAAGTTGTTCTTTTATATCTTCAAGATTGTTGTTCGACGAAGCAAGAGCGGCAATGCCGGAACCGGGGAAACTTATTTTCGAGGTTGAGGCAAACTTATAGACAAGGTCGGGATTGCCGGCGCGCTTGCACTCTGCAAGTATCTCTATTATGTTGTCCTGTTTGTCATCGTACAGATGGTGAATGGTATATGCGTTATCCCAATAAATTCTGAAATCCTTTGCAGCGGGCTTGAGCCTTGCAAAACGGCGCACGGTGAGATCCGAATAAGAATACCCCTGCGGATTTGAATATTTCGGCACGCACCATATTCCCTTTATCGCCTCGTCCTCGGAGACAAGTTTTTCAACCATATCCATATCGGGCCCCTCGGGCGTCATTGGCACGTTTATCATCTCGATACCGAAATACTCGGTTATCTTAAAATGGCGGTCGTAACCCGGCACGGGGCAAAGGAACTTTACCTTGTCGAGCTTGCACCACGGGGTCGAGCCCATAACGCCGTGCGTCATAGACCTCGATATCGTATCGTACATTACGTTGAGGCTTGAGTTGCCGTATATAATTATGTGGTCGGCAGGGACTTCCATCATATCGGCAAGTAGCTCCTGTGCTTCCTTTATTCCGTCAAGCACGCCGTAGTTGCGGCAGTCCGTACCGTCATCGCATGTCAGGTCGCTCGAACTGTTAAGAACGTCCATCATACCCATAGACAGATCGAGTTGCTCGGCGCAGGGCTTTCCTCTTGCCATATTGAGTGAGAGATTTTTCGCCTGATATTCCTTGTATTTTTCTTTTAATGGAGCTTTCAATGCAAGAAGCTCCTCTTTTGTCATTTCGGTAAATTTCTTCACGGTAACACCTCCGTAAACGGTTTTGAGAATATATGTTATAGTATATCATTAACGATCCTTGTTTTCAAGTGCTTTGTTATGTTTTTGCCAGAATTGCACCACACATGCAAGCAAGGTGTTTGCATTGTTTATATATTTTATGTGGTGCCAGTAGTCAGGCATGAGTATTTTGTAATCGGGTGTGGCAAAGCGATCGTCAATGAGTACTACAACTCCGCACTCTTCCTCGCTCCTTATAACCCTTCCCGCCGCCTGCAGAACTTTGTTCATCCCGGGATAAGTATAGGCATAAGCGTATCCGTTTTCTCTCGTTTTATCAAAATACTCTTTTATTATATTGAGTTCCGAACTTATGGTGGGTAACCCCACTCCAACGATTATCGCACCTATGAGTCTCTCTCCCCTGAGGTCTATTCCCTCGGAGAAACTGCCACCCATAACGCAAAATCCTACAAGGGTTCCCTCGCTTTTTGCGTCAAAAGCATCAAGGAACTCCTTTTTCGCCTTTTCGGACATACTCTTTCTTTGAACTATTAGATTTATTTTCGGATATTTTTGTGAAAATACATCTTTTACGCTTTCAAGATAGGTATATGACGGAAAATAGACTATATATTTTCCCTTCTTTCCCGCTATAGAGGCGCGGATAATATTAGCGACACTCGGCGCGCTTTTTTTGCGGTCCTCGTATCTCGTACTTACATTTTCAACGGCTACAAGGCAAAGCTTTTCTCTGTCAAAAGGCGACGGCAATGCTATGGTATTGGACTTCTGGCAGCCTAAAACGTCCGAAAAATAGTCAAGCGGGGTAAGCGTTGCCGAAAAAAGTATTGAAGAAATACCCTTCCTCATATTCAAATCAAGCATATGGGACGGATCAAGGCACAGAAGGCGCAGCATTACCTCTTCCCCGTGTGCCTCGATATACATGGTGAAACGTTTATCATAAATATCGCACACGGAGAGCATATGCTTTACCTCAAAATACAGGTTGTTTAACTCTTCATCCTCGGTCCCTTTCGAAAAGAGTTTTTTGCAACCCCTTACAAACTCCTCAAATGGGGGCGTCAAGTCGTCGGGAATCTCAGTATTTATATAAAATCCGCACACTTCCCCGTCAATTTCCTGCTTTTCCGCCATTGCAAGTTCATAAAAAACATCAAACTTGTGAAGAATAGCGTCCAGAGGTTCGGAGAGCAATTTGTTCTGCGAGTACTTTTTTGTGACAGATACAAATTTTGAGCGTAGGAGTGTCGATGAATACATTTCTCTTGCTCTGTCCGGCAGGTTGTGCGCCTCATCTATCAGAAATATATAATCGGCATCCGGTGCTCCGTCAAAATATCTTCTGAAGTAAGCCTGAAGATCAAAAAGGTAGTTATAATCGCAAACTATAAGTTCGCACCACTCTGAAAGTTCAAGCGAGAGTTCATAGGAGCAAAGCGAATATTTATCAGCCACTTTGTCTATTATTTCTTTTGTGTATGTTCTGTTTTCTTCAAGCAGTTCGGAAAGAGCGACGTTTATTTTGTCGTAAAACGCTGCCGCCTTTTTGCAATACTTGGGGTTACATTTTCTTGAATCCCGTGATGAAAACTCGGTACAGCATTTCTCTTTTGAGGTTATATGTATGGAGCGAAAATCCGGAATGGAGGGACGCATTATATCAACCGCTCCGAGTGCTGCCATGGCGGTAGTTGTTTTACCCGTAAAATAGAATACTTTATCCGCATAGCCTCGTCCTATTGATTTAAGCGAAGGATAGAGTGAAGCCATCGTTTTGCCCGTTCCCGTGGGCGCCTGAACAACAAGCCTTTTATGTGCCTTTATTGCGGTGAAAGCATCAACTATAAAATCCCGCTGACCCTCTCTTGCTCCTTTTGGAAACGGAAAATGGAGTTCTGACAGCTCATCCACCGTGTTTGTTTCACGCTGTACTATTATCTTTGCAAACGGAAGGAACATATCTATAAGATTTTCAAATCTTACAGTAAGTTCCTCCTTTTCAACCACCTGTGCAAAAGTTCTCATTTCCTCATGCTTTTCTCTGCAAAAAACGACCCTTGCGTTTACCCTTTGCATTTTGAAATGCTCGCACAGTATATACGACGAACACATCGCCGATTCTATGGCTATTTCGAGTTCTCCGTTTTCAATGAAGTCAAGAGGATAGTCGACCGAATAAATTTTTTCGAGGACAATCTCACCCTTTTCGTTTTTGGCAACGCCCTCGGGAAAAGTATAAACAGTGATGGTTATTCCGCCGGATATTACGGAAAAGGTATATGCGTCCGAAATTTCGGGCTTTTTGCAATGCAATTTATGCGGCACTATGGCAGATGCGCACTTGTTGCCGTAAGTGCCGCCGCCTATGTCCCCTCCGCGCAGAGTATATTCGCAAAGTTCCCTTGCGCTTATATACACCGAACCTGCTTTTCTGTCATATACGGCACTCATATTTTCATCTCCTTTTCCTTTGATATTGACATATATAAATTAAGGTAGTATAATTATTGTAGCGATTTGAAAGAGGTATTCCTATGATTTTATCACCAAAACAAACAACTCTTGCTTACAGATGCCCCGCATGCGGAGGCGTTCCCACCGCACCCGTCGGCATATTTTCATTAAGCGGCGATATGTTCCGTTTAAAGTGTGACTGCGGCGGCAGTTATCTCACCCTTGAAAAGACAAAAGACGGCAAAATACGCTTAACCGTACCATGTCTGGTATGCTCGACAAACCACTCTTTTGTAATATCTCAGAATGTGTTTTTCGGAAGCGATATTTTCATAATTCCATGCAATCTCTCGGGTGTCGATATTTGCTTTATGGGCAAGCCGGAATCCGTTGAGGAGGCGGTTAAAAAGTCTAACGATGAACTTATAAAAATGCTCGGAGACGCATCGCTTGATCAGTTAAAGGGCGAGGAAAACTCACTCCCGGAACCGCAGGTGCTTGACATACTTGCATATGTGGTGAGCGAACTTAACGACGAAGGCAAAATATATTGCAAATGCGAGGATACGGGCGACTATGTCTGTGAAATATCAAAGGACAAAATAACCGTAAGATGCAAAAAGTGCGGTGCGTCAAAGGATATAACCGCAAACGGTATGATAGAGGCACACGACTTTCTGAATGCCGATTCCTTAACTCTTGAATAATCGGTAACATTCCCTAAATTTCGACATAATATTATAACAGAGTGACGCGATAATTCATTACATTTCGGTGCTCACTCTTAAAATATATCGAAAAGGATTATTCTCATGAAGAGAAATGGTAATGTTATGAACAACTGTTTGTGCAATCTTTTTGACAACGAAGTCATTTGGATCATCATACTTGCCGCTATAGTTTTGTCCTGCTGCTGCGGTTGCTGATTCCGGTTTAACTTTCAGGCGGGGTTGCCACACTGACAGCTCCGATTGTCAAAATTAATCCATCCTCCAAACGGGGCTATCTCAATTAAATTTGAGATAGCCCCGTAAGTTTTATTTATTCTTCCGAGGATTTACTCTTGTGCCTCGGGCTTTTCTTCGGTTGTTTCGGGTTCCTTGACTTCGGTCTCATTGGATTCCTCGGATTCTTCCGCGTTTTCCTCTGTATCAAGAAGCGCTCTTATTGAAAGGCTTACCTTCTTCTTTTCGTCGTCAATCTCGATTACCTTTGCCTCGCATACGTCGCCGACTTTGAGAACGGACGCAACGGAATCAATCTTTCTGTCCGCTATCTGACTTATGTGGATAAGTCCGTCAACACCGGGAACTATCTCGGCAAATGCACCGAACGAGGTTATGCCGACTATCTTTACGTCTGCAACGTCGCCGACCGCGTACTTCGACTTGAATATGTTCCAGGGATTTTCCTCCTCGGTCTTGTATCCGAGAGAGATACGCTTATTTTCCTTGTCAAAGGACTTGACGAATACCTTTATAACCTCGCCGACCTTGACTACCTCGGCAGGATTCTTTATTCTCTTCCACGAAAGCTCGGTGATATGTACAAGACCGTCTATTCCGCCGAGATCGACGAATGCACCGTACGGAGTTATGCTCTTAACAGGTCCCTCGTAGACCTTGCCTTCCTCTATCTCGCTCCAGAAAAGCTCTTCCTTTTTCTTCTTTTCCTCTCTGATAACGGCTCTTATCGAACCTATCGCTCTCTTGCGGTCCTCTTTTATCTCGACGATTTTAAGCTGTACGGTCTGTCCCGCAAATTTTGAAAGGTCCTCGTTCTTGGACGTGCCCGTCATTGAAGCGGGGATAAATACCTTTACCGAATCAACGAGAACTACAAGACCGCCCTTGGTTACCTCGCTGACCTTACCGTCAACGGTTTCACCGGACTTTGAATACTCGACTATCTTGTTCCAGTTCTTTACCCCGTCAACCTTTTTCTTGGAAAGGATCGCTATACCGTCTTTGTCGCTTACGCTCATAACCGACGCATCAATTTCATCGCCGACCTTAAACAGCTCTGAAAGTTTTACGTCATTATCTTCGGTTATCTGATCTCTCGTGATAACGCCCGTCACCTTCGTGCCGAGGTCAAGACGAATTTCGTTTTCAGAAATCGACATAACCGTTCCCGTAACCGTTGCTCCCGTATATATTTTTCCCTTTCCGCCGCTTTCCTCCAAAGATTTGGCGAAAAGCTCTGCAAAGTTTTCTTCCATGATTTCGCTCATAGTATTTTTTACCTCCTGTATTAAACCGTCGGGCGTTGAAGCCCCGGCAGTTATTCCTATGTTTTTTGCACCGCAGACAATATCGGGCGATATGTCACTGCCTGTCTGTACCCAATAAGACCTCGGGCAGTATTTTTTGCATATCTGAAAAAGTTTCGATGTGTTTGAACTTTCTTTGCCGCCTATGACTATCATGACGTCGGATTTTTTACAAAGTTCCTCGGCTTCCGATTGTCTTTTCTCGGTAACACTACATATTGTATCAAAAATTTTCGCATTTGTACAGTATTTTTTAATAATTTCCTGACATTTTTTCCACTCTGACAATTTTTGGGTTGTCTGTGCGGCTATATTTACTTCTTTTTCGCTGTTTTTTGCATTTTTAAGGTAATTTTCAAGTTCTTCCGACGAAGAAAAAACCTCTGTCTCGCCGTGTACATAACTTATTATCGAACGCACCTCGGGATGTTCTCTCTGCCCGATTATGATAAAGACCTTCCCATCGCCCGAATTTTCGCTTGCAATCTTATGTATTTTATCGACATATGGGCAAGTGCAATCAACAATTGTGAGATTCGGGTGAGACTTATAATACTCTTCAAGCTTTTTGTATATTTCCTTTTCAATTCCGTGTGTTCTCGTAACGATCGTTATGTGGGATTCGTCGCCTACGCTTTTCAAAAATGCGTCAATTTCTGACGAATCAAGCGTTATTACGCCGTTTTCTTTCAGATAATCGTTGTAGATTTCATTATGGATGAGCTTGCCGAGGGTACATATAATCTCGCCGTCTTTTCTCTCTTTTATCAGTTTTTCAACGGTATCTGCGGCTCTTTTTACCCCGAAGCAGAAACCTGCGTTTTTACTTACTGTTATCATCTGAGATCCGTCCCCTCCCCGAGAGAACATATTTTATCAAACACATACTCGGATATTTTTTTGTATTTCTCCATTCCGGAAAGGTCAAAATCAATCTCAGACGGTCTTATATAGTCACCGACTATAACCCTCGTTTTTTTGAAAATGCCGGTCTTATTCTTTTTCGTTTTGATATATACGGGCAATATGCCGACGCCTGTCCGCGCGGCTATCATGCCCACGCCGCTCTTTACCTCAGTGGTCCTCGGATCTACACCGGGGCAACGTGTTCCCTGTGGAAAAATACCGACACATCCTCCGTCCTTTAATATCTCAACCGTCTTTTTTATAGCCGCAACATCGCCTTTTTTTCTGTCTATCGGGAAAGTACCTATCGCTTTTAAGAAATGCCTTAAAATCGGTATTTTAAACGCCTCTTTTTTAGCCATATACGATATCTGATTTTTCATTGCGACGGAAATAATGACCGGATCTGCCGCGCCCGTATGGTTTGCACAGAGTATAAAAGGCTCACCCGTTATCTCTTTTTCGGGATTTATTACCCTTACCTTGAATATAAATCTCAAAAATCCGCCAAATACTTTTTTAAAAAATCTGTATACCTTGTTCATTTTCCGACCTTCGATTTTATTATATTGAGCGCCGCCTCAAGCGTTTCCTCCGGCTCAAAATCGGAATTGTCAAGGAATATTGCGTCGGGCGCGGGAATTGCGGGAGCTATCTTTCTTGTACTGTCGTTTTTATCACGCTTCGTTATATCGGCAAGCACCTGCTCGTACGTACACTCCTCGCCCTTTTCTTTGAGTTCCGCATATCTTCTCTTTGCCCTCGCCTCAGGGGAAGCAAGCAGAAATATCTTTACGTCGGCGTCGGGCAGAATTACCGTTCCTATATCCCTGCCATCCATTATGACGTCGTTTTCCCTCGCTATTTTCCTCTGCGTTTCAAGTAGGAAAGCGCGCACCTCGGGTATTGCCGACACGGCGGAGGCATACATTGCTATCTCGCCCGTGCGGATAAGATCGCCGACGTCCTCACCGTTCAAAATGACCTTCTGTTCACCGTCGATAAAATTTATCGTGAGGTTTATATCTTTTAACATCGAAATTATTTTTTCCGTGTCGTCCTTGTCAACACCCCGGCGCATAACGTAAAGTCCTATCGAGCGATAAAGCGCGCCCGTATCGACGTAAACTATTGAAAGGCGTTTTGCAATGTTTTTTGCAAGCGTGCTCTTTCCCGCTCCGCTCGGTCCGTCAAGTGCTATTTTCATAACGTTTCTCCTTTTAAATTTTGCTTTTATGATTTTCAACTTTTCGGCGGGAGGGTCAAGACCCTCCCCTACGACGTGAACCCTACCGATATTAAGGGGATAGGCGGATTTAGGCGAGATGCGTTGTTTTCGTCCCGTGGTAGGGGTCCTCGAAAAGTGCTTCACACTTTTTGGGGTTCCCGTATGCGTACTGGCGTACGTCGAGGGGCGAAAGCGACGCAAGAAAAAGTCATAAAAATGAAGAAATTCGTTAGAATTTCAACCTTATTATTTACCAAATTGCAGTTTTCTCGCAAATGTAAATGGGTTTCTAATTTATAACAGTGCATAAATTGACTTTTTCGGTGTCGGCAAATTAGGGGTCCTCAAAAAATGATGCATTTTTTGGGGTTCCCGTGGGGCATCCCCTATTTGTTTGCTGCGG
>CAMETB010000039.1 GCA_945936265.1 uncultured Clostridia bacterium | reverse complement strand
CAGCGCGTCGGTCTTTTTGTCAAGCTCCGCAAGAGTGTCAATCAATTTATATCTTTCGTTTATTCTCGGAGAATGGAGAACTATGTGAGAGCATGCCTCGTCGATAAGATCTATCGCCTTGTCCGGCAAAAACCTGTCGGTTATATATCTCTCGCTCATGGTGACGGCGCATCTTGCAATATCGTCGGGTATTATAACCCCGTGATATATCTCATAATAGTGCTTTATGCCCATTATCATCTCAACGCATTCGTCAATTGACGGTTCGTCAATTTTAACGGGCTGAAATCTTCTCTCAAGCGCGGCGTCTTTCTCTATATACTTGCGGTACTCCGTCATCGTAGTTGCGCCTATTACTTGTATCTCGCCCCTCGAGAGTGCCGGTTTGAGTATGTTCGCCGCATTCATGCTCCCCTCGGAGTTGCCGGCTCCTACGATATTATGAATTTCATCTATTACAAGAATTATGTTTCCTGCGGCTTTAACTTCTTTGAGTAACCCATTTATTCTTGCCTCAAACTGACCTCTGAATTGAGTTCCTGCAACAAGTGCGGTGAGATCGACAAGATAAATTTCGCAATTTTTAAGCTTATACGGAACATCTCCGTCAACTATTTTCTGCGCAAGTGCCTCGGCTATCGCCGTTTTACCAACGCCGGGCTCACCTATAAGACAAGGATTATTTTTCTGACGGCGGCACAAAATCTGTATTACTCTCTCAAGTTCCCTCTCTCTTCCGACTATCTTATCAAGTTTACCGTTTAAGGCGTCCTGCGTAAGATTATGACAGTAGGTGGTAAGATTTTTTCTGTCGTCTTTTGCCCTTGTATTTTTCTTTTCCTTTTCATTGCTTGCCTGAGAAAAGCCCGAATTTCTCATCAGTTTTGAAAAATCTATCGTCGGCGAATCGTCGTTTTCGTCGTCGCCTTCGTTTTCATCGTCTGTCGGCATTATTTCGGCGACCATTTTCTCCATGTTTTCGAGCTCGTCGTCGCTTATGCCCATTTTTTTCATTATATCGTCAACGGGCTTTATACCGAGTTCCCTTGCGCACACAAGGCAAAGTCCCTCCTGCTTCTGCTCGTTGTTTTCTATTTTCATGATGTAAACCGTCGCCGGTCTTTTCTTACATCTTGCACACATTTCCATGGTTTATTTCCTTTTCAGGCAAATCGAATTTTATAACTTCCTGAACCATCCTATTACAATTTCCAGAAGATTATTCTTGCAGAAAAAATTCAGAATTATCGAATTATCTATAATACTCTCGTTGAAAACATTCGGATACATAGGTCCGAACCATTCAACTGCTTTTGAAAATACAAAGCCCACGCCCCACATAATGACTGCCGACAAAGCAGCACCGAATACGAGCCCGAGAAACTTATTAAGAATATCGACTCCCTTGAATTTTGTAAGAAGATTCAGAAGATGAACAACAATTGTCAGAACCACAATCGAAACGGCAAATACCGCGATTACCGCTATAGCTACAGAAATCATATATGAAAGCGCGGAACCGATGTTCTCCGACAAAGCGTTTATATTTTCCGATGTCAGATTTTTAAACTGCTCGTCCAGTTTACAAAGATCCAGACCGAACTTTGAAAGCACATTTGTATAAAATGTGGGCATGTCCCTGTAAATCGAAGAAAAATCGACGATCGCATTTTCACCGCCGGCAACGGCAACAAGAGACTTGTTTACCCAGCCGACTATTGTTTTATTCATGAAAATCGAATCTATCAGTCTGGCAACATGGTTCCTCAAAGCGTATGCAAGAAAAATCGAAATGACGGTCTTGAAAAGATCCAGAGCCGTTTTCAAAAATCCTTTCATTGCATACCTTATTGTAAGAACACAAGTCATGAGTGCCAAAACTATATCTATAACAAGACTTGCAGTCATAAAAGCCTCCGCTTAAAATTCCGTTTACGATAGTATTAACGGAAAAACGCAACTATAACAATTTTCTTTTATCCGATACTATTTTCCCAGCCATCCTTTAAGCATATACCAAAGATTATGCTCGCTGAAGAACTTCAGTATTACGGAATTTTCTATTATCGAAGAATTGAATATCTCCGGCTTATATCTTGCGCCGAATTGTATTATGTAGCCGACTCCGAGTGAGACGAGCCATGCAATAACGGCAGATACAGCTACTCCTATAAGAGCGCCAAGCGCCAGATTAACGAATCTGAGAACCGGTAACTTGCCTACCTTGCCGAGAAGTATTCCCACAAATATGAGAAGTATTTCCGTAACGATAAACAAAATCAGGCACGACACCACGGTTGAAATAAGAGACGAGAGAGCCGTGCCAAGCCCTGCTGCGAGGTCCTGCATAACCTCGTAAGAAGCGCTCTCTTTACCGACAAAATACTTCTGAATTGCACTGTCATCTATTCCGGATTTCATCATAAAGTTTGTAAACCACTGCGGAATTCCGTCAAAAAGGTTGTAAAGCGCATATCCGCCCTCACCGTCCGCGGTAGATACAAATGCGTCGAGCACCCACTTATTTGACAGGTTTAAAAATATTTTTTCACTGAGAAGTTTTGCAAGCGGAGAGTTAAAAATATACGCAACAAGAAATGCGAGTATGGTTTTTGCAAAAGTCATGAATGACTTTATAAAACCACGAGCCGCATTCCTTATTATTATTATCAAGCAAATGAACGCTATGAGAATATCAATTGCCAGACTTATTGTCATTTTTATTCCTCTTTCTTTATCTCACAATCGGAAAATTATGCTTGTCCGATTTCTGTTCAAATTTCGGTATAATATATTATATTACCTTTTTCGGCATTTGTCAATAGTTATAGGTTACTTTTTTCAAATAAAGTCCGCAAGGCTTTACGGTAGGCCCCGCAAGCCTTCTGTCACGGGCATTTATTATGGATGCTATATCGGTTTCATTTATCTTTCCCGACGCAACGTCAAGTAAAGTCCCCACCATTATTCTCACCATATTATAAAGGAAGCCGTCTGCGCAAACGGTAAACTCCACAAGATCTCCGCTTCTTTTTATACAACTGTCAAAAACGGTTCTTTGAGTATCGGTTATTTTTGACCCGCTCGACATAAACGAATCGAAGTAATGCGTACCTGCAAACTGAGTTGCGGCAATGCTCATTTTCCGAAGTTCTTCATCGGTTATTCTCTTTCCGTATTCAAGCACCCTGTCCTTGTAAAACGGATTTCTTATGGCAGAATCGTGTATTCTGTAAACGTATTCTTTCCTCACTACTCCGTACCTCGGATGAAATGTATCGTCAACAGATCTTGCGGATAAAACCGATATATCGTTTGGCAGATTTGCATTCATCGCCAAAGCGATTTTATCCGTCGGTACGGTTATTGTATCTTTTTTGGATCTCGGCTCGAGCGTTGCCGCAAAGCCAAGTGCGTGAACTCCACTGTCCGTGCGGCTGCATCCGGTTACATTGCAAGGAAAGCCGAAGGTTTTTTCAGCCGCCCTGTTCAGCATAAGCGCAACAGTCGGCTTTTCTCCCTGTAACTGATATCCGTTATAATTCGTTCCGTCGTACGATACGATTATGAGAATTTTCATACTTTATACCCGTTTGCATAAATGTTCAGAAGGATAACTCCGACAAGAGTGAGAGCCCCGAGCGTGAACATAACGTAATCGCGGAATTTCATTTTAAGTTCATTCATTCTTGTTCTGCCCGTACCGCCACGATAGCAACGGCACTCCATCGCCGTGGCAAGTTCCTCCGCCCTTCTAAAAGCCGATATAAAGAGCGGTATTATTATGGGGATAAGGGCTTTTGCCCTTTTTATAAGTCCTCCGCTTGAAAAATCCGCTCCCCTTGCCTTCTGCGCATTCATTATCTTCGAAGTTTCGTCAATTAAAGTCGGTATAAATCTCAATGCTATCGTCATCATCATGGCGAACTCATGAACCGGCACTTTTATCTTTTTTAACGGTCCGAAGAATTTTTCAAGCCCGTCTGTCAGGGCTATCGGAGTTGTGGCGTATGAGAAGTAAACGCTTGTTGCCGCAAGTAACGTCACTATTCTCTGAGTCATAAGTCCCGCATTTATGAGTCCTTCTTTGTATATATCAACTCTCCAGAAATCAGGAATAACCGTAAACGAAACAAGCAACGTTTCACCCTTTACCCAAAACACATTGAGAAGTGCCGTAAACGCTATGATGACTATAAGCGGTTTAAGGCCCTTCAAAACTATCCTTAACGGTACTCTGCTTATAATTATCGAAATAATCGCAACGATCGTAAGAAACCCGAAAGAATGAACGTCCTTTGCAACAAATGTCGCAATAAGAAAGAAAAGCATGAAAAAGAGTTTTGCACGAGGATCGGCCTTGTGTATTACCGACCCCGTTTCGTAGTACTGACCGAGGGTGACGTCAAATCCCATTTTTATTCCCCCTCACGTAGTTTACTATTGCATCAACGGCTCCGTCAACGATATAAATGTCATCCGGCAGGAAAATTCCCTTTTCGCGTAACGAATGAACTATGTTTGATATTTCCGGCACATCGAGCCCTGCCGCAAGGAGTGCCTCGCGCTGCGAGAACACCCTTGCACAGTCCCCGTCCATTATCAGTTTTCCATGTGACATTACCGCTATTCTGTCGCAGTACATTGCCATATCCTCCATACTGTGACTTACTATAACGACACTTTTCCCGCTTTCGTAACGGTATCTCCTTATTCCGCCGAGAATTTCTCTGCGTCCTCTCGGATCGAGCCCTGCCGCCGGCTCGTCAAGCACGAGTATATCCGGATCCATAGCCATAACTCCGGCAAGAGCAACCCTTCTCTTCTGACCGCCGGAAAGGTCGAACGGAGACTTTGAGAGCACATCCTCGGGAATACCGCAAAAATGTGCGCTTTTTGAGACCCTGTGTTCGATTTCTTCATCTGACAAGCCCATATTTCTCGGTCCGTAAGCAATATCCTCTTTTACGGTCTCCGCAAAAAGCTGATATTCGGGATATTGCATTACCATGCCGACTTTATATCTTATTTTCCCTATCTCTTTCGGCTTGTCCCATATATTCTCTCCATCAATGATAACCTCTCCCGAATCCGGTTTCATAAGTCCGTTAAACATCTGAATAAGAGTAGATTTACCCGACCCTGTGTGTCCTATTATACCGGTTATGCAATTTTCTTTTATTGAAAGGGTCACCCCGTCGAGGGCGCATACTTCATATGGAGTTTTTTTGCCGTAAGAGTATCTTATATCTTTAAGTTCTATGCAAGACATCTTATTTTCCCAAATCTTTTATTTTTTCTGCTATAAGCCCGGCACATCGGTCAAATCCGTACACTCCTATCGGAATTTCCAGATTTAACTTTTTGTTGAGTTTATATATAAGTTCAACCGACTGTGGCACCTCAAGCCCTGCTTTCCAAAGTTTTTCTGGGTTTGAAAACACCGTATCGGGTTTGCCCTGTGTGTATATTTCACCGTTTTTCATAACTATAACTCTATCCGCCATAACGGCTTCGTTCATATAGTGAGTTATCAGAACAATGGTTATCTTCTCGTCACGATTAAGTCGCAATATCGTTTTCATTACTTCTTTTCTGCCGGAGGGATCGAGCATTGCGGTAGATTCGTCAAAAATTATACATTTCGGTTTCATTGCAATGACGCCGGCTATTGCCACTCTTTGTTTCTGCCCGCCTGAAAGATTGTGAGGTGCGTGGCGTGCATATTCCGTCATTCCGACGATTTCAAGCGCCTCGTTTACTCTTCTTCTTATCTCGGCAGGCTCTATACCGAGATTTTCCGGTCCGAACGCAACATCTTCCTCAACTACCGTTGCGACTATCTGGTTATCGGGATTCTGAAAAACCATCCCTACGTTTTTTCTCACCTCATATATGTCGTTTTCGGTAATTTTTTCGTCCGTTACATCCTTGCCGTTTATATAAATCTTCCCGTTGTCGGGTTTAAGTATCATATTCATAAGTTTCGCGGTTGTTGATTTCCCGGAGCCGTTATGACCGAGTATCGCAACAAACTCTCCCTCATTTATCTCAAAAGAGAGGTTTTTAACCGCATACATATTTTTAAGCGTTTCGTCACCGGGATAGGTGTACGTTACGTTTTCCATCTTTATAATCGGGTTCAAAGAGATTCCTCCTTCCCGCGCGACGTCCACCTTGCGCTTGCGCCGCAAGGCAGATATCCTCCCGACTGCGTAACAGGAAGAGCAAGTTCCGCAGTTTCGGAAAATCCGCCGTGCTTTTTTGTAACTTCAAGGTCGAGAACATACCCCATGGTAAGCGCACTGAGACCTGTAGTATACGAGTTTATAAGCATGAATAGTGCGTTTTCGGAGAGGAGTTTTTCACAAAGCGATACAAGATCGCAAACACAGTCTTCAAGTTTCCAGACTTCCCCTCCCGGCCCTCTGCCGTAAGATGGCGGATCCATTATTATTCCGTCGTATTTATTGCCCCGCCTTATCTCACGCTCGACAAACTTACGACAATCGTCAACTATATACCTTATCGGCGCGTTTTCAAGTCCGCTCAAAGCGGCGTTTTCTTTGGCGCAGGCAACTATACCCTTTGACGCATCGACGTGCACAACCTCGGCGCCCGCCATAGCGGCGGCAACGGTTGCGCCACCCGTGTACGCAAAAAGATTAAGCACCTTAACGCTCCCGCCCTTTGCCCTGCGCTCTCTTATAAGTTCGGAGAACCAATCCCAATTTGATGCTTGCTCGGGAAAAAGCCCCGTGTGCTTAAAGCCCATGGGCTTGAGTGCAAATCTCATTTTTCCGTACGATATTACCCATTTTTCCGGTACATCGTTCTTTATCCACGCACCGCCTCCCGATGAAGAACGGCGGTATATCCCGTCGGCTTTCCCCCATAGTTTACTGGTCTTTTTATTTTTCCATATTATTTGCGGATCCGGACGGATAAGTATATATTTGCCCCATCTTTCGAGCCTTTCACCGTCCGACGCATCAATAAGCTCATAATCCTTCCATTTATCTGCAGAATACATTTTATCCTCACATTTTGTAGTATTGTCCGAGTACGCTCCCGCCTGCATGTCCGTGGCATATAGCCAGCGCAAGAGCATCCGCCGTGTCGTCCGGTTTCGGAGGCTTCGGCAACTGTAGTATGGATGTTACCATTGCTATTACCTGTCTCTTTTCCGCTCTGCCGTAACCGACTACCGCCTGCTTCACCTGAAGCGGTGTGTACTCAGAAATTTTAAGCCCCTGTCTGTATGCAGCAAGGAGCAAAACTCCCCTTGCCTCGGCAACCGCTATACCTGTTTTCTGATTAGTATTCCAGAAAAGTTCCTCAATAGCCATAACCTCAGGCTTGTACTTCTCTATTATTATGTTCATTCCGTCATAGAGCTGGTTTATCCTGTCCTCGGTAGGCAAACCTGCTTTTGTCTGTATCGACCCATAACCAAGGACGCGAAATTTTCCTTTGTTATATTCGACAACCCCCCAACCGACTATTGCAAAGCCGGGATCTATGCCCAAAATTATCATTTTTGCCTCCGAATAAAGATATACAGAGGTATTTTATCACATTTTTATCCGAATGTCAAACTTTATTTATAATATTATCGATCCCGCGTGCTATATTTTTGAAAAAGGACAATATTCGGTTGACTTTTCGTATATGTTTGTGATAGAATGATAACTGTATAAAGACAAATTATTCCGGAGGTACATTATGGCATCTATACCGGTTATACGAGTCGGCGATCTGCTTGAAATGAAAAAACCGCATCCGTGCGGGAACAAGACATTCAAGGTTTTAAGGACAGGCTCCGATATAAAAATTTCATGTACGCTTTGCGGACGCACCCTTATAATAGAGAGAGTCAAAGTGGAGAAAATGATTAAAAAAATCATTTCCGGGGAAAAAGAGGAAAGCAAAGATGAATGATATAAACGCAGGCGAAAAATCCGCAGGTTTCAAGGAAAAGTTTGCAAAATTCCTTGACAAAGTAAATACCCCTTTCGTTCAGAAGGTCGGAAATACCCTTATTGAGAAAAAATATCTTTATCCGTCATTTCTTCTGCCGATCGGAATAATGCTTCTTGTTTATGCGGCGCTCGGAATATATCCCTTCGGGCAAAGATCCGTTCTTACCCTTGACATGAACGCCCAGTATATATATTTTTTCGAGCAGTTCCGGGATGTACTGACGGGCAACGGCTCGTTCCTTTACACATTTGAAAGAGCGCTCGGCGGAGAATTTTTCGGTTTTTACACATATTATCTTGCCTCTCCGCTCTCGCTTATCGTTGTTTTGTTCCCCAAAAAAATGATAACGGAAGCCGTTATGTTCATGATGCTCCTGAAATGCGGCTTTTCAGGTCTTACCTTCTCGATTTATCTCGATAGCACAAAGAAAAAGAATACGATGGCATTCACTGCTTTTTCGGTTATGTATGCTCTTTGCGCTTACGCCGTCGCATATCAGTCCAACACTATGTGGATGGACGCGCTCATATGGCTCCCTCTCGTAACCCTCGGAATAGAGCGCCTTGTTACAGACGGGAAGTTCAGGCTGTTTATAGTAACGCTTGCGCTTACCATATGGAGCAATTACTACATCGGATACATGGTATGCATATACGTTGCGCTCTACTTTTTCTGCTTTATATGTGCTCACCCGAGTGACTCGATAAACAACATCGGTGAAACGAAGCACAAGCTTAAAAGTCTTGCAAGAATAGCCGTATGCTCAGCGGTTGCAATACTTATCTGTTCGCTTGTCATACTTACGGCATATTACTCGCTTACCTTCGGCAAGAACTCGTTTCAGCAGAGTAATTTTGAGCCTGAACTAAGATTTGATTTTCTCGATCTTTTTGCAAAATTTTTCATAGGCTCTTACGATACGGTCAGACCGGTAGGATTGCCTAATGTTTACTCCGGCATTCTCATGCTTATCATGGTTCCCGTATATTTCATGTCCAAAAAAGTGACGGGGCGTGAAAAATCATGCTTTGCAGTTCTTTGCGCAATATTCATAGCAAGTTTTTCGGTAAACACGATAGATCTTGTATGGCATGGTTTCCAGATGCCCGTATGGCTTAATTACAGATACAGTTTTATCCTGACATTCATACTTCTTATAATGGCTTACAAGGGTTTTGAAGCATATTTCAATATTGATTACAAGTTTATAGGAGGAATTGGCGCGATTCTGATACTTTCTCTGTTCGTTATACAGAAAACCGTTACATTATCGCGCTATATCGACGGAGAGAAAAAGGATGTCATGCCCGACTATGAGATGATATGGCTCTCAATCGCATTTATTCTCATATATCTTGTGGTCCTGTACTCCGTAAAACACTCAAAATTAAAATCTACCGCATCAGTCGCTCTTCTGACTGTAGTCTGCATTGAGGCTTTTTCGGGCTCGCTTATAAACTGGGCGGAGGAGGTATCGGATGTCGGCTGGGCAACAAGATCTTCTTACCGCAATTATATTGACGGAATAAGGCCGGCAGTTGACAGTATATATGAGGAGGATGACTCATTTTACAGATTTGAAAAGACGATGTTCAGAAAACCGAACGACAATTTTGCACTTGACATAAGAGGACTTTCAAACTCAACCTCGTCGCTTAACAAGAGTTCAATTGCTCTCCTGAAAAAGCTCGGATTTACGGCAAGGTCGCACTGGTCAAGATATTACTCGGGAAATGAAGCGGTCGATTCAATACTCGGAGTGAAATATGTTATAACTCCGAAAGAGGAGAGCAACAATGCGGTAAACATGAGCTATTACTATGAAAAGCTACGTGACGTCGGCGAATACTCTATATATGAAAACCCATATGCTTTGCCGATTGCTTATACCGTCGATTCAAAGATAAAGGAAATGATACTTGAAGATGAAAATGTTCATTCTCCTTTTGTCTTCACAAACAAACTTACAGGCTATATGACGGGTAACGAAAGTTGTGAAATTTTCAAGTCCTGCGATTATTACGAATTGGCATCTTCTCATTGCACTGCCACCAAAAGCGGCAACACTCTTATATACAACAGAGAACAAGGATATTCCAAAGACGCTTCGTTTACCTATCGTGTGACGGCTGTTTCCGACGGAAGCATATACATGTATCTGCCCAGCAAGTTTTCAACAAAAATAACGTTCTATATAAACGGCGAAAAAATCAACACTTTCTTTGAAGATGACACTTACAGAATACAGAATCTCGGCAATTATAAGGTCGGAGACACTATAAATGTAGAATTCACATTTGACCATTACAGAATATACCTCTACAACGACGGTCCGTTTTTTGCACAGATAGACGAAGAAAAACTCTCTTCCGTTATGGGCGCTCTCAAAGAAGGCGGATACAATATAGAAAAATTTTCCGATACACGCTTCGAGGGTACGGTTTCATCGGACTCCGACAAAGTGATGTTTACAACAATACCGTACGACAAGGGCTGGAAGGTATATATCGACGGCAAGAAGACGGATATTTACGAAACGGTTGATTCTTTGCTTGCATTCGATATAAGCGAAGGCGAACACACCGTCGTCATGAAATATATGCCCGGAGTATTTGTAGCGGGAGTATGTTTGAGTACCTTTGGCATTGCCCTGTTTGTCACTATGTGTGTTATGGATAAAAAATTCAGAAAGACAAAATCAACCGAAGAAGAAACAGAAAAGGAAACAGACTGAAATTATGATTTACCATGTTAACGGAACTCTTGAACTTTGTGAACCGTCGTCCTGCGTTGTTGACTGCTCCGGCGTCGGATACAAACTTACGATAAGCGACAACACCTATTCGGAAATTGTAGGCCATACGGGAGAAAAATTAAAATTGCTAACCTATTTGCAGGTGCGCGAGGACGGAGTAGAACTTTTCGGCTTCAGAACAAACGATGAGCTCTCATCGTTCAAACTCCTGATAGGAGTATCCGGCGTGGGTCCAAAGGCGGCGATGGCAATTTTATCACTCCTCTCCCCCGAAAAACTGCAAAACGCGATATGTGCCGAGGACATAAAGACAATATCGAGAGCATCGGGCGTCGGCGCAAAAACTGCCGCAAGGGTAGTTCTTGAACTTAAAGATAAAATATCAAAGCAAATGTTTGCAAAAGGCGGGAATGCGCAAGGATCCGGTCAACCTGTCGGTGCTTTTGCAGGCAAAGGCAATCTTGCCGAGGCAATGGAAGCGCTTGTAACGCTCGGATATTCAAGGAGCGAGGCGCAGTCTGCCCTTTCGGGAATAGATCCGAAAACGGATGTTGAGAAAATTATACCACTTGCGCTTGCCAAACTTATGAGATGAGGTGTTCCGCATGATAGAAGAAACCGAATTTGATTTTGAAAACAGAATAGTATCTACGGAAACCTCCGG
>CAMETB010000038.1 GCA_945936265.1 uncultured Clostridia bacterium | reverse complement strand
ATTGATGGGAAGTGCCATTTCAAAAACCTCCTGCTGTTTGTACATATCTATTATATCACCGAAAACGGCTTTTGTCAATAATTTCGCATAACTGATTCAAGGTTTCCTCGTCGATATTGCCTTTGGTGAGTGAGAATATAACTTTTTTCTTCTTTTCTTCCATCTCGGTAAGATCCACCTTCAACTGTGCCGTGGTATCGATGATGGTTTTCCGCAGTTTTTCCTTGTCGTGCTCCGAAAGATCGTACGCCCGGATGACAAGCTCCTCCATTTCCGGCGGGATATTCCGCTTTCCGTTTTCAATCGTGGAAAGATAAGACGGCGACATGCCGAATTTTTCTGCCATCGTGCGGGCACTGTCCCCCGTGTTGATGCGGATAATACGCAATAGTTTTCCGAATTCCGTAATCATTTCTTTATGCTCCTTTTTAGCATACCTGTATTTTAGCACAAGTTTACATGTTTGTCAACGCCTGCAAAAAGGAAAGTTGTCAATTCGATTGACAGTTTTGTAAACGGCAGACAAGGTGAGACGCCTCTCCCGCATTTACGGGAAGATGAACGATACAGCCGGATACAAGATGCCGCGGACCCGAGACTCCCGGAAATCTGTATGCAACGCTTTTCTCCGGACCACACCGGGGATTAAAACGAAGTCGTCAGTTAAAGTCCTGTTTTTTGAAAAACAGGGCAAAATGCAACTCCTGAATTCAAATATTCCGCGAGGGGCGCAAAACACTAAATATAGCAGCAAAAAAAGCACAAGACCTACTAAATCTTGTGCTTTTTTTGTTTTGTAGCTTTTTCGTACAACAAAGATGGCGCCCCGTGTAGGGTTTGAACTTGCCACGCCCTTTTTCGTTACGTTATAGAATATCTAATATTTTATTTTCATCAAGGTGTAAGGATTTTAACCACTCATCCTTTTCCTTTTGTAGTTTACGGTAGCTTTCACTACCGGGATCGCAGAAAGACATCAATAGGTTATAATGTTTCAGTTTGTTCCTTACTTTATCATTCGGATCATCCTCGTCCGAACAAGGTTTGCGGTATTGAATATAGAAAAGCCCAAAACTCGCCCAGCTGTATGCTTTCAAGTTTTGCTTTGCCGCTCGTTTGCAATATCTACGCCAGCAAAGCCGTAAAGACGACTGATGCTTACGCATCTGAAACTCTTCCCATTTAAAGTCAGGGATTAGATAACCTTTATCTTTTTTTACACGTTCGGGAAATAGTAAAATTCGAAGCTCTTCCTCGCTCATTCTTTGAATATCAGCAAATATAGTTTCGATTTTATTAAACCTATTTAAGACTTCCCACACAACAGTTCGTGAGCAACCGCAAAGCGTTGCAATTTGACTATTGTTGTTACCTTTTTGATAGTATTCGATAATTAACTTATATTTTACCATAAAAACACTCCATTTTATCGCCCTCTTTTACCCATATCCGTAGATACGGGAAAGTGTTCATTTTTATTGGCCACCCCCGATTTTGAGGCCTATTTTTCGGTTTTTGCGAAACTTGGAGAAGAAAAAAAGCAGTCGCTCTTTCTCAAGAATGACTGCTTTTTGCTTGTTTTAGTATAAAATATGAGTTTTTAAGCCGTTTTTGACCTTATTTGGTCGCCCTCGGATTACGGATATTCGCCTGAGCGGCTGCGAGTCTTGCTATCGGTACTCTGAACGGTGAGCAGGATACATAGGAGAGGCCTATCTTATGGCAGAACTCAACGGATGTAGGATCTCCGCCATGCTCGCCGCAGATGCCTATGTGCATATTCGGGCGAACTTCTCTGCCGAGGTCAACTGCCATCTTCATAAGCTTGCCGACGCCGTTCTGGTCTATTCTTGCAAACGGATCGTTCTCGTAAATCTTGCTCTCGTAGTATGCGCCAAGGAACTTACCTGCGTCGTCACGGCTGAAGCCGAAGGTCATCTGGGTAAGGTCGTTGGTTCCGAAGCAGAAGAACTCTGCCTCTTTTGCTATCTCGTCGGCGGTGAGTGCGGCACGAGGAATCTCTATCATCGTACCTACTTCATACTCGAGGCTTACGCCTGCGTTCTTTATCTCCTCGTCTGCTACTGCAACGACGATCTTCTTAACGAAGTTAAACTCTTTAAGCTCGCCTACAAGCGGAATCATTATTTCGGGAACTATCTTCCAATCCGGGTGCTTCTTCTTTACGTTGATAGCGGCACGGATAACGGCTCTGGTCTGCATCTTTGCAATTTCAGGATACGTTACGGTAAGACGGCATCCGCGGTGACCCATCATCGGGTTGAACTCATGGAGGGACGCTATGATGTTCTTTATGTCCTCAACGCTCTTGCCCTGAGTCTGAGCGAGAAGCTCGATATCCTTCTCCTCGGTCGGAACGAACTCGTGAAGAGGCGGGTCAAGGAAACGAATGGTTACGGGGTTGCCCTCAAGAGCCTCATAGAGTTTTTCAAAGTCGCCCTGCTGCATCGGAAGAAGCTTTTCAAGTGCGGCTTCTCTCTCCTCAACGGTGTCGGAGCAGATCATCTCACGGATAGCGGAAATTCTGTCCGGCTCGAAGAACATGTGCTCGGTACGGCAAAGACCGATACCCTCTGCGCCGAATGCTCTTGCCTGAGTTGCGTCCTTAGGTGTGTCCGCATTGGTTCTTACCTGGAGCTGTCTGTATTCGTCAGCCCAAGCCATGATCGTACCGAACTCGCCGCCTATGGTTGCGGGAACGGTCGGGATAGCCTCTCCGTAGATATTACCGGTAGAACCGTCTATGGAAATGAAATCTCCCTCTTTATATACTTTGCCTGCAAGAGTGAACTTCTTGTTGGCTTCGTCCATCTTTATTTCTCCGCATCCGGAAACGCAGCAGGTACCCATACCTCTTGCGACAACGGCTGCGTGAGAGGTCATTCCTCCTCTTACGGTGAGAATACCCTGTGCATAGTGCATACCCTCGATGTCCTCGGGAGAGGTTTCAAGACGAACGAGAACGACCTTCTCGCCCTTCTTGCCCTGCTCAACGGCGTCCTCTGCGGTGAATACGATCTTACCGCAAGCGGCTCCGGGAGATGCGGGGAGTGCGTGTGCTATGGGAGTTGCGGCTTTGAGAGCCTTAGTATCGAACTGCGGGTGAAGGAGTGCGTCAAGCTGCTTAGGGTCGATCATAAGAAGAGCCTGCTCCTTGGTTATCATACCCTCGTTTACAAGGTCAACGGCTATTTTAAGAGCAGCCTTTGCGGTTCTCTTACCGTTTCTCGTCTGGAGCATATAGAGCTTCTTGTCCTCGATGGTGAACTCCATATCCTGCATATCTCTGTAATGATTCTCAAGAGTATTGCATATGCCCTTGAACTGCTCGTAAACCTCAGGCATAACCTCCTCGAGCTTTGCTATCGGCATAGGAGTACGAACGCCTGCAACAACGTCCTCGCCCTGTGCGTTCATAAGGAACTCACCCATGAGCTTCTTTTCACCGGTTGCGGGGTCTCTTGTAAATGCAACGCCCGTTCCGGAGGTTTCACCCATGTTACCGAACGCCATCATCTGTACGTTTACTGCGGTACCCCATGAGTAAGGAATTTCATTCTGCATTCTGTAATAGTTTGCACGGGGGTTGTCCCACGAACGGAACACGGCTTTGATAGCGCCCATGAGTTGCTCTTTGGGATCGGTCGGGAAGTCCTGACCTATCTTTGCCTTGTATTCTGCCTTGAACTGAGAAGCAAGCTCTGCAAGATCCTCGGCGGTAAGCTCAACATCCTGAGTAACGCCCTTTTCTTCCTTCATCTTGTCGATGAGCTCCTCGAAGTACTTCTTGCCGACCTCCATAACGACGTCGGAGTACATCTGGATAAATCTTCTGTAACAGTCCCAAGCCCAACGGGGATTGCCGGACTTCTTTGCTATTACGTTTACAACGTCCTCGTTAAGACCGAGGTTAAGAATGGTATCCATCATACCGGGCATGGACGCTCTCGCGCCTGAACGAACGGATACGAGGAGAGGATTTTCCTTATCGCCGAACTTTTTGCCGGTTATCTTCTCCATCTTTTCAATGTATTCCATGATCTGAGCCTGGATCTCGGCATTTATCTGTCTTCCGTCCTCATAATACTGCGTGCAGGCTTCGGTAGTGATTGTAAAGCCCTGCGGAACGGGAAGACCGATGTTTGTCATCTCTGCAAGGTTTGCACCTTTTCCGCCGAGAAGTTCTCTCATTTTTGCGTTACCTTCGGTAAAAAGGTAAACATACTTCTTTGTACTCATTTAAGTACCTCCATTAAAATATTGACAATATTTTCTGTTTGCGCCGACGGCGCACACTATAATTATAACATATATTTTTGAAAAGTGGAGAATTTTTTTCACTTTTTTCGATAAAATTTTATATTTATTTATAATGAAAGAAAAGTTGCGGCTTTATTTCTTGCCGTTAGTAAAAATACACAAAATTTTTCGGCGTTTTGTCGCTTATCTTCTGCGCCTTTTGCGCGCGGAATTTTTTCTTGCCGAACGCCTTGCTTTGCTCCCTCGCTTTTTCGTATCTCTTTTTTCATATTTACGATAAGGAACGGAAGATGCCCCCTCGCCGCAAAGCGTGAACACGGCTCTGCCCGATATTATATCGACGCTTTCCACCTTTACCCTTACCCCGTCGCCGAGGCGATACGATTTTTTACCCGCCGTCAAAGAGTAGTTTCTCTCATCAAAGGAGAAATTGCCGTTTAAGGACTCGATTTTTACAAGCCCCTCGCAAAGATTTTTCGTCCGCGCGAAAAACCCGAACGAGGTAACCGAGCATATTACCGCGTCATACTCCTCGCCTATGCGGTCGCCGAGGTACACACATTTGTAGAGGTCCTCGATTTCCCTCTCGGCGTTTATCGCTTTGAGCTCGTTCTCGCTTGATTCCCTTGCGCTGTCACTCGCAAATTCAGCATATTGCGACAGATCTTTGCCGTCAATAAGAGCGTTTATTATTCTGTGGACGGTTAAGTCGGGATACCTTCTTATCGGGGACGTAAAGTGACAGTAAAGTTCGGTAGCAAGCCCGAAATGCGATTTTTGCACCGAGGAGTATCTCGCTTTCATAAGAGAACGAAGAAGTACGGAGGATACTATATCAAAGCAGTCCTCTCTTCTTGCGCTTTCAAGCACTGCCGAGAGTGCGGCAGGCGTTACCGGGCCTTTTGTATGAAGAGGTGACGTATCCACACCGAGATTTGACGCAAAAACAGCGAACGAATTTATCTTTTCGGGGTCGGGCTCTTCGTGGACGCGGTAAACACACGGCAGCTTCAAAGTGTTGAGATAAGTTGCTACCGCCTCGTTTGCGCAGAGCATAAACTGTTCTATCAGTTTTTCGCTCTCGCCTCTTTCGCGCTTTACTATGTCTATCGGGTGTCCCGCCTCGTCAAGTATTATCTTTGATTCCTCTCCCTCGAGTTCTATTGCGCCCTTGCGTCTTGACTTGGTTTTCAGTATATTATAGAGTTCGAGCATTTTTGAAAAATCGTCATAGACGTGTTCGTATTTCTTGTAAAATTCGCTCTTTTCTCCTTTTTCGATTATATCGTTGAGTTCGGAGTAAACGCCCCTCACCTTTGAGCATATAACCGAACGCTTTATCTCTGTTTTTTCAATGTTGCCGTACCTGTCAAGCGTCATAATTGCGGAGAGAGCGTATCTGTTAACCCCCGCATTAAGAGAACATATTCCGTTTGAGAGTGCGACGGGGAGCATCGGCACCACCTTGTCGGTAAAATTGACGCTTGTTCCTCTTGCCATTGCCTCGGAATCAAGTACGGTGTTTTCCTTCACATAGTGTGAGACGTCGGCTATATGAACGCCGAGGACGTATCCGTTTTTCGTCTTTTTTAACGAGATTGCGTCATCGAGATCCTTTGCGTCCGCGCCGTCTATTGTAAATATGTTTTCTTTTCTCAAATCGACGCGCCCCGCTATTTTTATCTTCTCCTTCGAGGCTTCCTCGGCTTCTGAAAGCGCCTTGTCGGAAAACTCCGTCGTTATGCCGTTTTTTATAAGGATAGCCTTATAGTTTGCCTCCTGTGAGTCGGCTTTGCCGAGAACCTCGGTTATCTTGCCCGAGGCTTCCTCGTCCTCATACTCGGGGAAAGAGGTAACGAGGCATACCACCTTGTCGCCGTCCTTTGCGCCGCCGAAATATTTTCGGTTTATATATACGGTAAAGCGGAGCCTTGCGTCGTCGGGGGTGACGGCACCGCTTATATACCTGCCGCCACGGGGCAAAATCTTAAAAGTGCCTATGACCGTTTCGTTTGCGTGTTTTATTATTCCGACAACCTCCGCCTCGTTGCCTTTGCCGGCATATTTCGAGCGGATGTCTATCTTTTTTATCGCCACGGTGTCGCCGTTTTTGGCACCCGCAGTAAATCTCGGCGGGACAAAATATTCTTTTCCGTCCGAGGTAACAAAACCGTATTCCCCTCTTGCCGAAGAAGAAAATGTGCCGGTTAAAATTCCGAGCGATGAGGGCAGCGCCACCTTGCCGCCGCCCGTTATGCAGATTTCGTATTTTTCGGACATATCGGCAAGAGTGTCGAAAAATTCTCCCTCGCCGTCTTTATATCCGAGTATCGCCGCAAGTTTTTTGGGTGTTATCGCCACATAATCGGGCGAATTTACATATTCAGATATTTCTTTTCTTATATTCTCGTCCATAGTTTTCCTCTCATAATAATTTAGATAACGCATGGCTCATTCTTCGGAGTATAGCTCGTCATAATACCAACGCACAGGATTTTCGCAGATGTATTTTATATGTTCATCATGATCTTCTCTGTTTCGGATAACGTGATCGTAAGAACGTGCCTGCCATATGTTTTTTCCGTATTCCTTATTGCAAAAGCGCTTAAAAGTGGATACAAAACGAGAAACAACGGAATTTTGTAACGTAGGGACCGGCGTCCCCGACGGTCCGCCGTCTGAAATGAATAGCATAATATGAATATGGTTCGGCATAATTACATATCGTTCTACCGACAAATACTCGTAAAAATTGCCTAATTGGTTTATATATTTGTCTGCGATTTTTCCGTATTGACTTAATTCAACAAACGGACCGTCGGGGACGCCGGTCCCTACAAGGTGCAAATTGTTTACCGGACCGTCGGGGACGCCGGTCCCTACAGAAGCAATTCGTGACAATATACACCGTCTGTTTTGTGTGCATATTGTAAGAAACACCGCACCTGTGTTGTTATAATCAAAATTTTTTAGCCTTGTTGTCTTCCTTTTTGGTAAGTCGTCCATAAGCCACCCGAAATTATTGAAAAATTGTCCACAATCTATGTTTATTTTTCTTCCGCATAAAAAAACCGCTTTGGTCTATTATTGCCAAAGCGGTAAAATATATGCCTTAACCTGCTGACGTATCGGTGCCCGTTGACGTATCAACTGCACTGTCCGTAGACGTGCCGGTTGCGGTATCGACGTCGCTGCTTGTTTCAGACGAGGAACTGTCTTTTGAGTTGTTCATGCTCTCCATAACGCTACTCCACCAGTCTTGTCGCTGCTTTTCAATATCGGTGTAATCCTGCGCCACAAAAACAACGAGAGTGATGACAACGAAAACTATTGCGACAACGGTCGTGAGAACCGAAAGCTTTTTATCAATGGTTTTCGCCTTATTTTTACCGAAAAATGTTTCCGCCCCGCCGCTTATCGTGCCGGAAAGCCCTTTTGACTTGCCGTTTTGCAAAAGAACCGCTATGATAAGAAAAACCGCGGCAACGAGCAAGATAATACCGAGTGCTATCTGCATATATATCCTCCGTTTGTAAGTTAAAATTATCCTATAAAAATCGTTAAGCGTAAGAATTATATCACAAAAGAAATCAAAAATCAATAGTAAATTTGTTTTTTTTGAAACTTTTGAAATAAGGTCATTTCAAATGGCAACATTCCGGACCGTCGGAGTGTTCTTTTTTTATCTCCGTATGGGAACATTCGGCGCACACACCGTAAATAACGGTCTTTGCGGAGCTGACTGTAAACCCGTGCTCGTCGTAGATATGCTTTTCCATATTTTCGAGAAATTCGCAACTCAGGTGTATGAGTTTTCCGCACTCCGTGCATTTAAGATGAAAATGGCTGTGGCAGGCGGCAGGCGTGCCGATAAACTGGTAGCAAGCGCCCGTGTGCTCGTCCACTATGAATTTTCTTACAAGCCCCTCGTCCTCGAATTTTTCAAGCGTTCTGTAAACCGTTGCCGTGCCTATTTTTATTCCGCTCTCACTCATATAATTCACAACATCGGACGCTTTTACATGCCTGTCCGCGTTTTCTTTGAGAAAATTGAGAATTGCGGTGCGCTGTTTAGTGGTATATTCGTTCTTCATCAGTCGTAAATCGGATACTTGTCGCATATTTTTGTGACTTCGGCGCGGATATAGTCCGCCTTTTTGTCAAACTCTTTTGCGCAAAGTCCTATCAGGTGACCGAGAGTTTTCATGTCGTCCTCTTTAAGTCCTCTCGAAGTGACGGCAGCCGTTCCTATTCTTACTCCGCTCGTAACAAACGGCTTTTCGGGGTCATTCGGTATTGCGTTTTTGTTGACGGTTATATAGCACTCGTCAAGGCGCTTTTCCATCTCTTTGCCGGTTATGCCGAAAGGACGAAGGTCCACAAGAACAAGATGGTTGTCCGTTCCGCCCGAAACAAGATCGAATCCCTCGTCAAGAAGCGTGTCCGCAAGCGTTTTCATATTCTTTATTATCTGTTTCTGATACTCTTTGAACTCCGGTTTGAGAGCCTCGCCGAAGCATACGGCCTTGGAGGCAATAACATGCATGAGCGGTCCGCCCTGTGTGCCCGGGAATATCGCTTTGTCTATCGCTTTTGCAAGTTCCTCTCTGCAAAGGATAAGCCCGCCCCTGGGACCTCTTAATGTCTTATGCGTCGTCGTGGTGACAACATCCGCATACGGTATCGGCGACGGGTGAAGCCCTGCGGCAACAAGCCCGGCTATGTGCGCCATATCGACCATGAAGTATGCGCCGACTTCTTTTGCTATCTTTGAAATTCTCTCAAAATCTATAACTCTCGGATAAGCGGAAGCGCCTGCAACTATAAGTTTCGGCTTGTTTTCCTTTGCGAGCCTTTCAAGTTCGTCGTAGTCTATATATCCGTCGTCATTTACTCCGTATGGAACAAAATTAAAATAACTTCCCGACATATTCACGGGGCTTCCGTGCGTAAGGTGCCCGCCGTGAGCAAGGCTCATTCCCATAACCGTATCTCCCGGTTTTATAAGAGCGAAGTAAACCGCCATGTTTGCCTGCGCTCCGCTGTGAGGCTGTACGTTTGCGTGCTCCGCGCCGAAAAGTTTGCAGGCGCGCTCAATGGCAAGTCTTTCAACGACGTCAACGCATTCGCATCCGCCGTAGTATCTCTTTCCCGGATACCCCTCGGCGTATTTATTGGTAAGTGGCGTTCCCATAGCGAGCATAACAGCCTCCGATACTGTATTCTCCGAGGCTATCAGTTCAAGCCCTCTTTTCTGTCTTTTCAGTTCGGCAGAGATTGCCTCTCCGACCTCTTTGTCGCTCTCTGTAATTCTCTTTATTACTTCCGATACCATGATTGTCCTCTCCTTTTGTACGAAAATCTTATAATTTATTTTAGCAGATGGCCCGAAAAAAATCAATACTTTCGGGGAAATTGCCCGAAATTGCTGCATTTGCGGGCAAAATATCGGGGGGAGTGTTTACTTTGTAACAAAAATTTTAAAATTTATTATTGACAAATCTTGTTTATGATTGTATAATTACAGTATACGGTGTTTTTTCACCTAAAATTTTTCGGAGGCTTAAAAATGGACTTTATCCCAAACGTTTTAATTTTTGCCGCATTTGACCTGTCCTCTCTTCTGAATCTGGACTTTCGTATTTGCGGCGCTGTTCTTGCAGTCGTAGTGGCTCTCATTCTTGTGCTGGCTATTGTAAGATGCAAAATAATTTATGTCGATCCCGAAACCGATTACGAGATTTCCCGTGAGAAATATCGTTGGCTCACCAAAGTTTACCTGAAGGGCGCGTCGAAAGACGACAAGAATTTCATCGGCTGGTCGCGTGATCCCGAAGGAAATAAACTTCTGAAGCGCAAATCAATCCATCTTACTCACACAATAGAGCTTTACGCCGTATGGCAGAATGTGAATGAAGAGGTGGCAGAGGCACCTGCTGCTGCGGAACCTGTTGTTGCCGCGCCGGTTATCGAAGAGCCGGTTGCCGAGGAACCTGTTGCAGAGCCTATCGCAGCTGCGTCGAAGTCGCTTGAAAAGGGTACTTACATAGAATTTGCCTATATCGACCCCGAAACGAGAAAGCAACTCTCCAAAGAATCTCACAAGGTTGAGGCAAAACTGCCCGACGGATATTACGATAATGATAAATTTATCGGCTGGGCTCTTGACGAGGACGGAACCGCTGTAATTACAAGGGAAACTCCCGATGTTGTATTTACGATACAACTCTTCCCTGTCTTCAACATGGAAGGCGAGAAGAAAGAGGCAAGCGGAAACAAGAGCATTGTCGTTGATTTCGTTTACACCGATAACAACAATGAAGTTTTCAAAGATTCTCATGAAATGTCAATGTCTTTGCCGGGCGATTACAGAGACAGAGACAACTTTGCCGGATGGGGACTTGAGCCTAACGGCGACGTTATCGTTTCCGACGGTGATGAGGGCGCTGTTCTTGAAGTTCAGCTCTTCCCTGTTTACATAAAAGAAGAGGTTGTCGAAGAGCCGGTTGTTGAAGAACCCGTTGAGGAGCCTGTCGCAGAAGAACCTATGGTTGAAGAGCCCGTGGTTGAAGAACCTGTCGAGGAGCCTGTGGTCGAAGAACCTGTCGAGGAACCCGCTTTGGAACCTGTTGCAGCCGCAAACAAGTCGCTTGAACCCGGTACATATGTTGTATTTGCTTATGTTGATCCCGAATCCGGAGAAGAACTTTGCAGAGAATCCCATAAAGTTGAAACAACACTCCCCGAAGGATATTACGATAATGATAAATTTATCGGCTGGGCTCTTTGCGAAGACGGAAACGCAGTATTGACAAGAGAAAATCCCGACGTTATGTTTACCATAAAACTCTTCCCCTCTTTCACTCTGAAAGGTGAGAAGAAAGAGCCGAGCGGAGAGAAGAAAATTACGGTTAATTTCCTTTATACCGACGGTTATTATGATATATTGAAAGATTCTCATGAAATGTCTATGTCCCTGCCCGGTGATTACAGAGACAAAGACAAATTTGCAGGATGGAGCCTTAAACCCGACGGCGACGTTATTGTGTCCGACGGTGATGAGGGCGCTGTTCTTGAAATTCAGCTCTTCCCTGTTTACGTAAAAGAAGAAGTTGAAGAAGTAATTGTTGAGCCTATCGTTGAAGAGCCGGTTGTTGAAGAACCCGTTGAGGAGCCTGTCGCAGAAGAGCCAGTTGAAGAGCCCGTGGTTGAAGAAC
>CAMETB010000037.1 GCA_945936265.1 uncultured Clostridia bacterium | reverse complement strand
GCAAAACTCGGTAAACATGCACTTGCCATATGTACAATATCCGATAACACGGTAACAGGTGAAGAGCTCTCCTCATCGGAGCGGCAAAGCTCGTTTACCGATATGATAACCCTTGCACTTGAAACCGCAATCCGCCTTTGATTTACGGAGGAGAAAATGAAAAGAGTATTTCTTATTGTTCTCGACAGTTTTGGGGTGGGCGAGTTGCCCGACGCCGCAAAGTTCGGCGATGTGGGTGCAAACACCTTAAGGAGTGTCGCAAAATCACAATATTTTAATATTCCCAATCTTATAAAATCCGGTCTTGGCAATATAGACGGAGTTGACTGTATTGAAAAAAGTGATACTCCGTGTGCCGCTTTCGGCAAATGTGCCGAGTTATCGGCAGGCAAGGACACAACCGTAGGACATTGGGAAATTGCGGGGGTAGAGTCTGAAAAAAAGTTTCCCACCTTTCAAAACGGCTTCCCTGAGGAGTTTATCCGTGAATTTTCAAAGGAAACGGGCAGAGGCGTGCTTTGCAACAAGCCGTACTCGGGCACCGAGGTAATAAAAGACTACGGAGATGAGCATATAAAGACGGGCAAGCTTATAGTTTATACCTCGCAGGACAGCGTTTTTCAGATTGCCGCGCACGAGGATGTCGTGCCGGTTGACGAGCTTTACCATTATTGCAGAATTGCAAGGAAACTGCTGACAGGTCCTCTGGGGGTCGGCAGGGTTATCGCAAGACCGTTTGAGGGCGAATACCCTTTTAAGCGCACTGCCAACAGACACGATTTTTCAATAGAGCCGACGGGTAAAACTGTGCTTGACGCCATCTGCGAAAATTCTCTCTCATCCATATCGGTAGGCAAAATATACGATATATTTGCAAAAAGAGGTATAACGGAGCACTACCTTTCCCACTCGAACACCGAGGGTATGGATCTTACTTTACAGATACTTGACAAGGATTTTTGCGGTCTTTGCTTTACGAATCTCGTCGATTTCGATATGGTTTACGGTCACAGAAACGACGCTGACGGATATGCAAAAGCACTGTCCGAATTTGACGTGTGGCTTCCCTCTTTTATCGACAGAATGAGAGATGACGATATTCTTATCGTGACGGCTGACCACGGATGCGACCCCGGGGATATAAGCACGGATCACACAAGAGAATATATACCGCTTTTGGTTTACGGCAAAAAGGTTTTGCCTGTAAATCTCGGCGTGCGGACGACATATTCGGATATAGCGGCGACTATTGCCGATTATCTTAAAATAAACTACACGTGCCGCGGAAAAAGTTTTCTTGACAAAATAATTCGCGCCTGACAAAGCGCAAAGGAGAAAATATGGACACTACGCTTGATTTTTTGGTTGAAGAAGCGGATAAGGCAAGGGCTTTTTCTTACTCTCCTTACTCGGAATATAAGGTTGGCGCTTCGCTTTTATGTTCGGACGGCACGGTATATACGGGATGCAATATAGAAAATGCATCCTACTCTGCGACGGTTTGCGCCGAGAGAGTGGCAATATTCAAGGCAATTTCCGACGGAAAGCGTGGCTTCAAGGCTCTTTGCGTTGTTGGAGGCAAGGGTGAAAAGGGAGATTTTGCCCCGCCCTGTGGCGTTTGTTTGCAGGTTATATCCGAATTTTGCTCGCCCGACCTTACAATATTGCTCGTATCGGGCGGCAAGACAAAATCATACACTCTTGCGGACTTTTTGCCAAATGCTTTTTGTGCCTCGGATATAAAATAACTCGGAGCAGATAAAATTCTTACACAGAGCCGCACTTTTTTAAAAGAAAGGATATTTTGCGATATGAGAATATACGATATTATCTCAAAGAAAAGGCACGGTCTTACTCTATCAAAGGAAGAAATAGAGTTTGCCGTAAACGGATATGTGAACGGGGACATACCCGATTATCAGATGTCCGCTTTGCTTATGGCTATATGTATAAATTCAATGAACGAGGACGAGACGGTTTTACTTACAGAGATAATGATGAACTCCGGCGACGTTTTGGATCTTTCGTGCTTCGGCAACCTTACGGTTGACAAGCACAGTACCGGCGGCGTGGGGGACAAAACGACGCTTATTGTTGCTCCGATTGCCGCATCTCTCGGTTGTAAGGTGGCAAAAATGTCGGGCAGGGGTCTGGGGTTTACCGGTGGAACGGTAGACAAGCTCGAAGCCATTTCGGGCTACAATACTTCTCTTTCGGTTGAAGATTTCTTTTCGCAGGTTGAAAAAATCGGCATTGCGGTAATAGGGCAAACGGGCAACCTTGCCCCCGCAGACAAAAAAATATACGCCCTGCGTGACGTTACGGCAACCATTGATTCTGTACCGCTTATTGCTTCAAGCATAATGTCAAAAAAACTCGCCGCAGGCTCCTCATCTATCGTACTTGACGTAAAATGCGGCTCGGGAGCGTTTATGAAGGATCGGTCAGGGGCGGTATCGCTTGCCGATGCGACGGTCAGGATAGGAAAATCTTTCGGGCGGCGTGCGCGCGCGGTGATTACGAATATGGACGCTCCACTCGGCACATGTGTCGGAAATTCGCTTGAGGTTTGCGAGGCGGTTGACGTTCTCTTGGGAAAAGGCGACAAAAAACTTACCGATTTATGTCTTACTCTTGCCGCCAATATGGTTTCGCTGTCTTTTGATATACCTTATGAGGAAGCGTACAAAAAAGCCGTTTTATCTCTTGAGAGCGGCAAGGCGTTTGAAAAAATGCTTGAGTGGGTATCGTATCAGGGCGGAGATATCCGTCTTATAAAGAATACTTCCCTTTTGCCGCTTGCAAAGCACAAATTCGAGGTAAAATCGGACTTTAACGGATATGTTTGCCACATAGACGCGGAAAAAATCGGGCTTGCCTCAATGTTGCTCGGAGCGGGGCGGGCAAAAAAGGACGACAAAATAGACCACGGCGCCGGAATCGTTCTTAAATGCGGCGTTTCGGACAAAGTTTCAAGAGGTGATACACTTGCGGTTATGTACTCCTCCGACCAATTGCTTTTTGACGATGCCGAAAAACTGATAAAAGAAGCGTTTACATTCTCGGATAAAAAACCCGGGGAAAAAGAACTTATCATTGACACAATTTCATAAAATATTCGTAAGGCAAATTCTCTTTTGAGGACTTGCCTTTTTTGATGAAAGCCGTATATATCGGACTCTGCCCGAATAGAAAATCTATGTAAGAGATTTCCGGAGGGATATTATGAGATATATTATAAACGGTGCGCTCGGACGTATGGGATGCGAAATGATACGGGTGGCGGGCGAAGAAAACGTATGTGCAAAGGTGGACAAAAACGCACACTCGGACGGATATTTTCCAAAGATAGAAGACTATACAGGCGGAGCCGATGTTATAGTGGATTTTTCATCGCATTCCTCGGTATATCAACTTTGCGACTATGCATGCGAAAATAAAATACCTCTTGTAATAGCCTCCACATCTCATACATGCGAAGAGATGCAGAAGATTTACCGTTCATGCGCCGTGATTCCGATTTTTCTCTCCTATAATTTTTCAGGAGGAGTTTTTGCAATAAACGAATTTATAAAATCTCTTCCAAATGCGCTTGAAATAAAAAAAGTAACGATTTACGAAAAGCATCATAAAGATAAAAAAGACGCACCGAGCGGAACCGCCGTTATGTTCAAAGACGCCCTTGTTTCTATGGGATACACGGGCGAGGTCGATATGATTTCGGTAAGAGATGGCGACGGATACGGAAAACATACGGTAACGGTAGAAACCGATGACGAAATAATAACGGTAAAGCATGAAGCCGGGAGCAGAACGCTGTTTGCAAAAGGCGCTGTTCGTGCGGCGGAATTTATAGTATCTCAAAAAAGCGGTTTGTACGGAATGAAGGACCTTATAAATAAAAGATTTTGAAATCTTATCAATTTCTCATCGGAGGTCTTATGGATATTCCGTTTATCAAAATGCACTCCTCGGGCAACGATTATATTTTGCTTGACTTTACAAAAATACTTAAAAACCGTGACGGACTTCTTTCTTATTCTTTTATTTCGCCTGCCTCGGCAAGAAGATTCGGAGTAGGATCAGACGGCGTTATCGCCGTTATGATGTCAGATGGAGCCGACGCCGAAATAAGAACTTTTCTCTCGGACGGCAGAGAGGAATTTCTCAATTCGAACGCTCTTATTTGCGCGTCAAAATTTTTATATGAAGAAAAAAATCTACGCAAGGATTTTATAAACATACTCACAAAAGCAGGAGTTAAAAAAACATCTCCGTTCGGCAACGGAATAATTATGAACTCCTGTGAGGTAGAAGTGGGAAAGGCTGATTTTTCTTTTTTCGGTGATATACCAATAAAAAAAAGCGGGAAAATACGGTATGAAGACTCATCGCTGGATTTTTCTTTTGTATCGCTTGGGGATTTATACGGCGTCGTTTTTTGTGACGACATATCATGTGTAAATACGGAAAAAATTGCACTTACGCTTTCAAGAAAAGTTGCACTCAGAGCCAACATGGATACCGTAATCGTTCAGAATACAGACATGGGAACGGTAAAAATGCGGTTTGTAAAATCCGGGTGCGGTGAAATTTTCTCATGCGCCACCGGAGCGTGCTGCGCAATAGCCGCAGATGTAAAGAAGAAAACTTATAAAAAAGACGTATATATTCCCGTTGAGACGATAGGCGGAGATTTACATGTAAGATGTGACGGCGAATATAATTTATCAGTTATAGGAGAATGTGAAAAGATATATGACGGGATATATGAGTGGAATATTTAATATTTATATTCATATTTTCATATGTTCATTTATAAATATATAATAAATTAATAATAATCCGGGACTTTTTTGATTCTTTCTATTGACCTGCCCGCCTATTGAATGTATAATAGATGGGATGAGGTGATTTTATGTTTAAAACAGAGTTGCACTGCCACTCGGACGATATAAGTATGTGTGCAAGAGTGAACGTCGACGATATAATCGAGAAATTTTACGGCGCGGGATATTCGTCGCTCGTGCTTACCAACCATTTCAACAGGGATACGATGAATTTTCATTGCCCGAACGATTTGTGCGGATTTATTGACAAATATATCGGTGCATACGAAAAACTCAAAAAAGCTGCCGAGGGAAAACTCAATATTATTCTCGGTATGGAATTAAGGTTCGATGCAAACTGGAATGACTATCTCGTTTTCGGGATCACCGAAAAGTTCCTTAAAGAAAACGATGGTATGTTCGATATGGATCTCAAAGATTTCAGGCGTATCGCAAACGAAAACGGTTGTATTGTCGTTCAGGCGCACCCCTTCCGCTTCGGTATGACGGTTACCGACCCCGCCAACCTCGACGGAGTTGAGGTACACAACGGGCATATGGGTCACAACTCGAACAATGATATTGCAAAGGCGTGGGCAAAAAAGTATTCGCTCATACAGACCTCCGGCACGGACTTTCACTACAAAGACGTCCCCGCCAACTCGGGCATTTTAACAGATGAAGAAATAGTTTCCTCCGAGCAGCTTGTACGCATATTAAAAAGCGGAAATTACACCTTAATAGAAGAATAAAATTGCGGGAGATTGCTCCCGCTTTTTTTGCTTTTCGAGGGAGTAAGGGGATTTTTAATCGTACTCCTCATCCACCGCTAACGCGGTCCCCCTTCTCCCGCAGGAGAAGGCTTTTCGGTGGGAGCAAGCCCCCGCCATACCATAATTATTCATTTCTTGTAAACGGACCGTCGAGGACGCCGGTCCCTACAAAAAGGGTCGTCGGGAAAATGATTATTTTTCTATTATAATGAATGAGGCTTTCGCAAAGTTGCGAAAGCCTCGTTTTTATTTTATTTCAAGTAGTTCTATAAGGGCTCGTTGCTTCTTAACCGACAGTTTTCGGTATGAGGCGACGAGTTTTTTCTCGTCTTTTGTGAGGATTTCGGCTTCCTCGTCCTCCATAAAAAATTGTGCAAGAGTCATTCCAAAAGCGTCGCAAATATTTTTGAGGGTATCAATTTTGGGAGGATTGTTCCTTTGGAACATAGAGGTTAAAGTGGATTGCGTAAGCTCGGCTTCCAATGCAAGAGTATAAATTGACCAGCCTCTTTCTTCCTGCAATTTTTTTATTTTTTCAATTATATCCATACTGTCTCCTCAAAATAAAACTTTTTTACATTATAATACGCATTTGCATAAATTATAAAACGCAAATAAGTTGACAAATATACGCATTTGCGTTATAATTTATACGTATATGCGATCGCAAGTACAAAAAGTTATTTTATGGAGGTTATTATGGCGAAAAAATCATTTGATGAGGCGAAAAGGAACAAATCCGACGAATTTTACACGCAACTCCCCGACATTGAAAAAGAGTTGTCGCATTATAAGGAGTTTTTTAGAGGCAAGGTAGTATTTTGCAACTGCGACGACCCTTATGAGAGCAACTTTTTCAAGTATTTTGCGATGAATTTTAATTTTTTGGGACTGAAAAAATTGATTGCAACCTGCTATAATTCCTCGCCTGTTGCAGGGGAACAGATTTCTTTATTTCCTGACAAGCAACCGCACAAAATAGAGATAACGGAAGTAGTTGATGAAAACGGCGACGGAGCGATAGATTTATCGGATGTTGAATATCTGCTCAAAAACAGAAAAAACACTTTTTCAAAATTAAAAGACGGCGATTTCCGTTCCGACGAGTGTATTGAATTATTAAAAGAAAGCGATATTGTCGTTACAAATCCACCTTTTTCGCTGTTTCGAGAATTTATTGAGCAATTAGTTCGATACGATAAAAAGTTTATCATAATAGGAAACGTCAATGCGATTACCTATAAAGAAACGTTCAAACTTATACAAGACGGTAAACTTTGGTTAGGTCAAAGCATACATAGCGGTGACAGAGAGTTCAGAGTACCAGATACATATCCCCTTAAAGCATCTGGATTTAGAGTAGATGAAAAAGGAATAAAATATATAAGCGTCAAGGGTGTAAGATGGTTTACTAATGTTGATTATAAAGAACGCCACGAAGATTTAATATCGTACAAAAAATATAGTGAAGATGAATTTCCTGCATATTGCAATTTTAACGCCATAAATATTGACAAAACAAGTGATATTCCTTTTGATTATGACGGTTTAATGGGCGTTCCGATTACATTTCTTGATAAATATAACCCCGAACAATTTGAAATTGTAGCATTAGGTATTGTCGGAAGTATAGATTTTTCAAGCGAGCGAAAAATGGAAATATTGAAAAACGGGCAACCAACGGGTAAATACACAGTTAACGCAAAAGGGACTTTATACAAAAAATATGATCCAAACAAAGACAAAAAGCCTCCTGCCTTCAAAGACGCAGAAACAGGAGAGTTGTATTCAAGTATTTATGCGAGAATAATTATAAAAAGGAGGTAAAAACAGTGAAAATAAAATTGCACGAAATAAAAATCAAAGATATAGTAAGCGGGTACGTTGACAGTCAGGAAAACGGAGTTGTCGGTTATGGTGGAAAACTTAATATCCGACCTGCTTTTCAGCGTGAGTTCGTTTACAAGGAAAAGCAACGCGACGCGGTTATCGAAACCGTTATGAAGGGCTTTCCGCTCAACGTTATGTATTGGGTTGAAAACGAGGACGGCAATTATGAGCTTCTTGATGGACAACAAAGAACTATAAGCATTTGTCAATACGTAAACGGAGATTTTTCGCTTAACAGCCGCGCTTTTCACAATCTTACAGAAACCGAGAAAAATCAAATACTCGAATATCCGTTGATGATTTATGTTTGCGAGGGTAACGACAAGGAAAAGCTTGACTGGTTCAAAATTATAAATATTGCAGGAGTTCAGCTCAAAGAGCAGGAGTTGCGCAACGCCATTTACACGGGTGAGTGGCTCTCCGACGCAAAGCGCTATTTTTCCAAAAACGGTTGCGTTGCGTATTTGCTTGCAAAAGATTATCTTAACGGTGAGGTAAACCGTCAGGATTACCTTGAAACCGTGCTTAAATGGATTTCTTCAAAGGAAGGCGCAAAAATCGAGGATTATATGTCCGCTCATCAGCACGACACGCACGCTACGCCCATGTGGCAATATTTTCAGTCCGTGATAAGCTGGATTAAGACCATATTTCCGAATTACCGCAGAGAAATGAAGGGGCTTGATTGGGGCATTTTATATAATACGTACGGAAATAAGAATTATGACCCGAAAGAAGTTGAGGCAAAAATAAAAGTTCTTATGCAGGACGACGATGTGACGAAAAAGTCCGGCATTTACGAATATCTGCTCTCGGGCAACGAAAAGCACCTGAATATACGGGCTTTCAGCGACAGTCAGAAGCGGCAGGTATATGAACAGCAGGGTGGCATATGTCCGCATTGCGTAGCCGAGCACAGAGAAAAAACGCGTTATGAGTTTGAGGAAATGGAAGCCGACCACGTAACGCCGTGGTGCGAGGGCGGCAAAACAAGCGTTGAAAACTGTCAGCTCCTTTGCAAAGAGCATAACCGCAGAAAATCAAGCAGATAACTTACATAAATTAAAGGGAGTAGGTCGTACGCATATTAAAGAGTGGAAATTATACTTTAATAGAAGAATAAAATTGCGGGAGATTTTCTCCCGCCGTTTTGTTTTACCGTTCATGTACAAACGGGCGATTCGTGAATCGCCCCTACCAAAATACAATTTTTCATTATTTATTGTTTTTCTTTTCTCGGGTCGTCGAGGACGTCGACCCATACGGTACGCACATTTTGGGGGATAGAATTTTTTCGGCGGGAGCAAGCCCCCACCCTACCCAATTTTTCATTATTCATTTTTTATTATTCATTTTTTCTCGGACCGTCGAGGACGCCGGTCCCTACAAAGAGGGTAATCGTGAAGATGATTATTTTTCTATTATAACGAATTGAGGCTTTCGCAAAGTTGCGAAAGCCTCGTTTTTATAAGTATTATTCTTTTTTTCCTATTTTGAAGATCCGTCTCAAAAGCGGTACAAAAAATTTAGGTGATTTTACCACTACTATTTTCATTAAAAAGATCCCCCTTGCAGTCTTTACTACATAATATGGGGTCCGTGTCCGTTTTGTTACTTTTTCCACGGCTTCTTTTCTTTTAGTATTTCGTACATAGCGACGTAACTGTCGTGGCGGCTCTTTGGTATCTCGCCGTTCTTTACGCGCCTTATTATATCGCACCCTTCCTCTTTTAAGTGCGTGCAACCCGTATATCTGCACTTACCTATGGACTCCTTAAATTCGCGGAAGGTTTCCGTAAGAGAATCAAGCGGGAAAAAGTCAAAGCGTTCAAAGTCAATTAAGGAAAAGCCCGGGGTGTCGGCAAGATAACCTTTTATATCCGGCGAGAGTATTTTTTCAAACGGGAAAAGTTCTATACACCTTGTGGTATTTTTCCCTCTCTCGATTTTCTTGCTCAAATCGCCCGTTTCAAGCGAAAGGGTCGGGAAAAGGGTATTTATAAGCGTGCTTTTGCCCGCCCCCGACGCGCCGCAAAAAGCGCATATGATGTCTTTATCCAAGGCGATTTTTTTTATATATCCGTAAAGTTCTTCAATGCCCTCGCCGTTTTTCGACGAGAGGAGGAAGGTATCAAAGCCGCTCTTTTTATATATCCCATATATCTCCTCCGCCGCCTCGTTTTCAATGTCCGATTTGGTTACCACTATAACCGGTTCTATCGAGTTATACTCGGCTATTGATATCATTTTATCGACGGTTTCCAGAACGGGATCGGGTTTTTTGCACGGGACTGCGATGAAAAGATAATCAAGATTTGCAAGCGGAGGTCTTATAAGAGAATTCTTTCTTTCGAGAATTTTCTTGCAGAAGAACTCATTTTCCGAAATAACCTCGACATCCACCCTGTCGCCCGGCAAAAGAGTAATTCCCTCATGGCGAAAAGAACCCCTTGCCCTTATATCCGCCTGCCTTACTCCGTTATATTCTTCGTCGAATCGGACGGTATAAAGTCCGCCTGTCCCTTTTAATACTGTTGCTTTAAGTATCATTTTTCTTTTTTAGCGAATATTCTTTTCGCACCGGCAATAAAGTTTGACATCCAGCTTTGCGATGGAAGCTGACTGAATTTTATCTTTTTATTTGCACGCAGCCTTTTTACGTAGTCGAGCATTATATCGGCGCTCTGAAATCTGTCCTGCGGCTTCTTGCTCATTGCGCAGAGAATTATCTGTTCAAGCCCTACAGGTATCTCCGGTCTTATATGCCTTGGAGGTACGGGATTTTCATTTATCTGTTTAAGCACCACCGATACAGGGCTGTCCCCCTTGAAAGGCAAAGTGCCCGTCGAAAGTTCATAAAGCATTGCCCCGAGAGAATATATATCGCTGCGGCAATCTATCTGCTTGCCTCTTGCCTGTTCGGGACTCATATAATAAACCGTTCCTATCGCTTTATCGGTAACAGTTACCGTCTCGGCGTTGGGGAGTTTTGCTATTCCGAAATCCATCACTTTTATTTTACCGTTTTCAAGCACCATGACATTCTGCGGCTTTATATCCCTGTGGATTATATTATTATCATGAGCTACGGCAAGTGCTTTCAATATCTGCATGGTGTAACTCGTTATTTCCTCAAAGCTGAGCGGTCCACCCTTGGCTTTGAGATAATTTTTGAGCGTCATTCCGTATACAAATTCCATTACCATATACTTCACTTCGCCCTTTACGGATACATCGTGTACGGAAACTATATTCGGATGCTTGAGCATTGATTCTGCTCTTGACTCGTTCTTGAAACGCTTTACCATTTTCTCGTCGGAAGCCACATCCTCTTTTAGCATCTTTATAGCGACAGTGTTATCGTTTATATACATATCGCGAGCGCGGAAAACGACTGCCATGCCGCCTACGCCTATCAGTTTTTCAAGGACGTATCGGTTGTCAAGTACAGAGCCCTCGTACTCTTCATACCGCCCGGATTTTTCAATATTTCCCTTATCCATAACGGCCCCCTCACAACTTGACAACGATAGCGGTTATATTGTCCGCACCGCCGTTTTTATTTGCCGTATCTATAAGTTTTTTTACCCTTAAACCAAGCCCGACCTGATCCAGTCTCCTTGCCTCTCCGTATGTAACTATCTCTCTTATCTCGTCGTCGGAAACAAAGTTTGTAAGTCCGTCAGAGCAGAGTATAACAAACGTACCCTCTGTAACCGTGTCTTTGAATATATCAGGTCTTATGGTTTCCTCGGTGCCTATTGCCTTTGTTATGACGTTTTTGTTTGGGAAATTCTCAGCCTCGGCCTCGGTAAGTTCGCCCATATCGAGAAGATACTGTACATAAGAATGGTCTTTGGTTATCTGTTTTATCTTCTGACCTCTTGCAAAATACATTCTGCTGTCGCCGACATTTACGCAAAATACGGTTTTATCTATTATCAGTGCGGCGACAAGAGTTGTCCCCATTCCCTTAAGCGACGGGTGAGATCTTGCATAAGAATGAACCGCATCGTTTGCCGCCACGGTGGCGGAATAAAGCGCCTCCCTTATTTCAGCTGAGTGCAACTGCCTGTCCTTTCTTCC
>CAMETB010000036.1 GCA_945936265.1 uncultured Clostridia bacterium | reverse complement strand
CTGGAAAGCCGTGTCAAGAGCGTATGACGGCAAGTTTGAAAACGGAGATTTCGCACCGCTCTCCAAGGTGGGAAAAGCCTACGTTATGGAACTTTACCACGGACCTACATGCGCTTTCAAGGACGTTGCACTTCAGCTCCTACCTCAACTTATCGTCGGGGCAAAGCGCGCAAACGGTATAACGGATGATATAATCATTCTGACGGCAACGAGCGGAGATACAGGCAGTGCGGCACTCTGCGGCTTTTCTGACGTTGAGGGAATAAAGATAATAGTCTTTTATCCCAAAAACGGAATAAGCGCCGTCCAGGAAAAGCAGATGATAACCTGTAACGGAAAAAACACCTGCGTTTGCTCTGTTGCCGGCAATTTTGATGATGCGCAAAGCGGTGTTAAAAACATATTCGCCAATATGAAAGTGCCGAGGGGTGTGCGCCTTTCAAGCGCAAACTCCATAAACATAGGAAGACTTGCGCCGCAGGTGGCGTACTATTTCAAAGCGTACAGAGATCTTTTGAGAAACGGCGAGATAAAGATGGGGGACAAGGTCAATTTTGTTGTTCCGACGGGCAATTTCGGTGATATTCTGGCAGGGTACTTTGCAAAGCAAATGGGACTTCATGTGGGCAAACTTGTGTGTGCCTCAAACGAAAACAAGGTTCTTACCGACTTTTTCGAGAGCGGAGTATATAACAGAAAGAGAGCGTTCCATATAACGAAATCACCCTCTATGGATATTCTTATATCCAGCAATCTCGAAAGACTGCTTTATCTTATATGCGGTCCCGGAAAGTGCGCCGAATATATGAAAAAACTCGCAACGGACGGCGAGTACAGACTCAATGCGAGCGAACTTGCAAAAATAAGAGAAACATTTGACGCAGGATACGCAACCGACGATGAAACCTTAAAAACAATAAGGGAAGTGTATGAAAAATACAATTATCTCATGGACACTCATACTGCAGTTGCCTGGAGTGTCTATGAAAAATGGTGTGGGGAGGAGAAGGAAAAATACAAAACCGTCGTTCTCTCAACCGCATCGGCGTATAAATTCTCGTCAAGCGTTATGAACGCACTCGGTAAACCTTATAATGACGAATTCGACGCCATAGACAAGTTAAATTCGTACACAGGGGTGAGAGTTCCCGCCGCACTTGATGGAATAAGAGACAAAAAAGTTATTCATTATAACACGGTTGAAAAGGACAATATGCTTGACTTTGTTCTTGATATGGCAAACAAAGAAATCTGGAATAAGTAATCGGTGGAGTGTATGGAAAAGATAAAAATAAAAGTCCCGGCAACCTCGGCAAATTTAGGCTCGGGCTTTGACTGCGTGGGTATCGCTTTCAAGCTTTACAACGTCTTTGAGTTTGAAAAAACCGAAAGTGGTCTTTCATTCGAGGGCTGTGCACAAAAGTACGCAAACGAAAACAATCTTGCATATAAAGCGTATCGCGCAGTGTGTGAAAAGATAGGAGAAAGCAGCAACGTAAAAATAAAGTTTTGCGACACGGGGGTGCCTGTTTCAAGAGGGCTTGGCTCTTCGGCAACCCTTATATGCGCAGGCGCATACGCCGCAAACGCTCTTTTCGGCAAAAAGTTGAACTATAGCGAAATACTTGAAATATGTACTGAAATCGAGGGTCACCCCGATAACGTTGCCCCGGCTCTTCTGGGCTCTCTTTGCGCCTCCGTTTCCGATTGCGGAGAAATAAAGAGCGTAAAATTTCCCGTGTCAAAAAATCTGTTCTTTACCGCTTTGATCCCCGATTTTGAGGTTTCAACAAGCGAGGCAAGAGCGGTTTTGCCAAAGGAGATACAAAGGACGGACGCGATATATAATATGTCAAGGGTTGCACTTTTACCCTATGCGTTCTCCTCGGGTTATCCCGATCTTATAAAAGCCGTCACCAAGGACAAAATACACGAGCAGTACAGGAAAAAACTTTTTAAAAACGTATCCGATGTGGAAAAGATATGTTACGGATGCGGTGCGCTCACCTTTAATATAAGCGGTGCAGGCTCAACATGCCTTTGCATCTCGCTCGAAGATATAAGCGCAGAACTTTCACAAGAACTTGCAGGTATAGAAAACGAATGGAGAGTCGTTCCTCTTGAAGTTTCGGAAAACGGCGTGGAGGAGATAAGAGAATGAGCGGCGGAAAATATCTTTTGGTCGATAAAACAATTTTGCCTCCATGCTATGAAAAGGTGGTTGAGGCAAGGACTCTCATATCGAGCGGTCAGGTAAAGGACGTTTCCGAGGCGGTGAAGAAAATGGGCATATCCAGGAGCACGTACTACAAGTACAAGGACTACGTTTTTGCCCTGAATACCGACACGGAGGGCCGAAAAGCAGTTATAACCTTTACTCTCTCACATAAAACGGGTATGCTCGGCGAGGTGCTTAAAAAACTCTCTGAGAGCGGCGCCAACATACTGACAATAACGCAGAATCTGCCGATAAACTCCAAGGCGCACGTCGTCACCTCGATAGATATATCGCTCATAAAATGTGATATAGGTGTTCTTATCAACGAAATGAACGAAATCCCCGGCGTTTCAAGCGCCCGCCTCGTTGCAATAGAGTAATTATTCGGGTTTGACGGTAATTTTTCAGAAAAAATAAAAAATACTTGACAAAAAGCCTTTATGCAAGTATAATATAAGTGAAGAGAGCTACCGATGACGGTTTCCCTTCCCAAATGTTTTTGAAATAATCGCCTACATGTGGTATGGGAGGGCGATTATTTCTTTTTTATTTCTTATTGTCTTTGATAAGAGCAATAATAGCAATGATGAGCATACAAAAAGCGAACAACGCTTCATATGTAACCATTGTATCAAATAAGGTGCTATAAAATAATTCATAGGCACCACTCCTTTCCGAAGTATTCGGAAGGAGAAAAGAAATGCTCCTTCCGTCAAGGGAAGGAAAACCGCCACCGTTTTGGTAACTCTCCAAACGTATATTATCACGGAAGCGAATATTTGTCAATAAAAAATTGCTTCAATTAAAAAACCTGTCGTTTGTCGACAGGCTTTTTGCTTAATTTACTGTTATCATAAAAGAGTTTTTGTAGGAATAGCCCGCGGGCAGATGTACCATCTGTTCCTTGTTTTCAAGGTCGTCAACCACTCCGTCGTAGGAGGGAATAGAGGACCATGGCTCAATACATACATAAGGTGCGTCAGTTTTCGGTTTGTGCCAGATGCCGATGTATTTCATACCGTCAAAACTTACGGTAACGCTGTTCTTGTCGCTATCCGAGGCAAGAGTTACGTTTTTGCCCGTATTATAGAGAAATATAGCGTCGTTGTCAAAAAGATCATGCGTTAAGGGTATGCGCTTCGTGCCTCCCTCGGTAAACTGTTTGTCATTGCCCGTACAGAAGCAAGTATCCGAAAAATCAACGCGCAAAGCAGCACACTTTTTATCAAATTCGAGATGATAATCCTCGAATTTGCCCGATTTACCGAGAGGAACGTTGAAAGCGGGGTGACCTCCGACGGCGAATATAAGATCGTCTCCTCCGGTGTTTTTTACATTGAACTTTACCTCGACCGATTTAAGCATAAGTTTGAAAGTTACGTCAAAAACGAAATCAAACGGGTACATAGCGCGGCTTTTTTCGTTCGATACGTATTCGAGCGTTATTTCGGAGAGAGAAGCGGATTCAAGAGCAAATTCTTCGTGGCGGACTATACCATGGATGGGCATTTTGTATTCTTTTCCGCGATAGGTATATTTCCCGTCAAAGAGCCTGCCACAGATAGGAAACATAATTGGCGCGTGCCCCATCCAATACTTTTCGTCGCCCTGCCATATATATTCGCACTCATCCTTTTTTGATTTAAGGGAAATAAGTTCTGCGCCCACGTCGGATATTTTAGCGGTAAGATAATCGTTTTCAATAGTGTAGATCATAGTAAAACTCCTTAAAATGTAGAACGCTGCCAAAAACCGTTTGCGTTCTTATTGATTTTAACACATATTTATAAAAAAATCAATACCGTAAAACGTTGAAAAATTGCAATTTATATGATAGAATAAAAAACGAAAGAGAGGTGCTTATATGGCATATATAGTTTTGCTCGGCAGGTGCAACCTGAGATGCCCGTATTGCTTTGCCGAAAATTATACCTCGGGTGAAAACGAGGATATAACGGACGGTACTTTTTGGCGTCTTCTCGATTTTGCCGCACCCGACAGAGAGATAGGGCTTATCGGCGGAGAGCCGCTTTTGCATAAAAATATCGACACTTACCTTGACATTTTGTCAGATGACCCGCGTTTTTCGCATGTGACGGTGTTCACAAACGGCATATTTATAAACAAGCATATAAAATCGCTCCTTAATCCCAAAATAATTCTGCTTATAAACATAAATTCACCGGACGATATAGGCAGGGATAACTTTTCAAAAATTGACGAAAATATAGGTATCCTTTCGGAATACGGTATGAAAGAGCGCATAACTCCCGGCATAAACATATACAAGGAAAATCAAAATTTTGACGATTTTTTATACCTTGTAAAAAAGTATAATTTCAAAAAAGTGCGGGTAAGTGTCGTAATTCCCAGGGATAAAAGCGAGGGCGCAATAAATTATTTTATGAGAATGAAGAAGACGATGTTCTCTTTTTATAAGGAACTTGCCACGCTTGACATTTGCCCATGCTACGACTGTAATGCAATTCCCGAGTGCGTATATACCGAGGAAGAAAAAGCGTTTTTATCGACACTCCCTTACTCAAACGATACCGAGAGAGATATATTTATGGGCAAAAGATCCGTCTGCTCGCCGATAATAGACATTTATCCTGATATGACAGCGTCGAGATGCTTCGGATGCTCGGGCGGGCCTCGGTTGAAAATCTACGATTTTAACAATATAATCGATTTAAGAAATTGCTTTTTCTTCAACACCGATTCCATCCTTGTCCATACCCCCTCGCGCCCTGAGTGCGAGGACTGCTATAAATTCAAAACATTTTCCTGCTTCGGCGGGTGTCTTTGCTATAAAAAATCCGCGGAAAAATAATCGATGGCGAATAAGTCTGTGCATTTAAGAATATAATTGAAAACGAAGCCGCCAAATTAAAAAATACGATTTTTTCAAAAAAACTATTGACACGGCAAAGCAACTGTGATATACTTAAAAGGCTCAACAAGCCGATGTGGCGGAATCGGCAGACGCCACGGACTTAAAATCCGTTGGGAAGAAATTCCCGTACCGGTTCAAGTCCGGTCATCGGCACCAAAATATCGCGGGGTAGAGCAGCCTGGTAGCTCGTCGGGCTCATAACCCGGAGGCCGTGAGGTTCAAATCCCACCCCCGCAACCAACCGAAAACCCTTGTAGTGTAAGGCTTCAAGGGCTTTTTCATTTTCATACGGATTTGCTTGCCGTGGGCTGTTTGTCCTTTATTTGTCCTTTATTGGCTTTATTTTGCTGATTTTTGAAGAAATTCGATACGGTTTTAAGCTCGTCAACCTTCCTCTGCTGTTGCCTTATATATCCGTCGTTCTTGCAACCGTTTAATATCTCAAACAAGTCCTTGACGTCGTAAACCTCGGTAAATATCACGCTGAACAAGTTTGAAATGTCCTCGATATTCATTTCATACTCATATTTCAAATCTTCGTCAAATACCGTTGTCCCGCCTTTGAGGTATTTTTCATTGTATATACGCATAAGTGATAAACAAGTACCTCTTGATGTTTGAATATGAGTCATTTGACGCTTTATTGAAAAACGCCACAATAGATGGTAAGCCATTAGAAATTGTGATTATGGATGACGAGACTGAGATTTTAGGGCAAGACTAAAAAAGCCCGATAAGCGCTACCAACACTTATCGGGCAACTTCAGAGGATATAATAATCCTTCAGTAAGCATTATCATTATACCATGTTTTGCAGAAAAATCAATACTTTTTATGTGAAAAAGCAGAAATTTGTACCGCCTTTTTACATATGTTTGATTTGGAAAATCATTTTCATAGAAAAAAGAGTCGGCTTTTTAAGGTCGGCTCTTTAGATTATATACTTGTGTACGGTGATGCAATCAACGATGGCGTATAAGCGGATTCATACGCAGTCGTGCTTTTTTACAGCGACCACTTTTTTGTCATCGTTACGGGCAGGATATTGCCGTCGCTGTCAAAATCCATTTTGTCAATGCAAATGAAGCGGGCGTTGTAATCCGTAAATTCGTTCTGGTGCCTGTGATAGACGATAAGGTACTTATCCTGCTCCGGTAAATATAAATATCCGTTATGCCCGGGGCCGTTTGCAAATTTACTCTCTCCCGTAGAGAGTATTGTGTGACAGTTTTCAAACGGACCGTACGGATGGGAGGCTACCGCGGTGTTTACATGGTAATCACCTTTTCCCCAATCGCCGGCAGACCACATAAAGTAATATTTTCCGCCACGCTTGAACATACACGGGCCTTCAACGTAGTCGGGCGGGGTTATTTCTTTGACTATCTCTCCGTCGGGAAAAGGTACAAAGCCAGTCATATCGTCATTCATAATTGCTATGTTGCAATGTCCCCAACCGCCGTAGAAAAGGTAGATAACTCCGTCGTCATCCTTGAACAAATGCGCGTCTATCGGTTGAGCGCCGTTGTGAAACTCACCTACCAGGGGTCTTCCGAGATATCCCTTAAACGGCCCTGTCGGAGAGTCGGAAACGGCAATTTCCAACCCGCCCTTTTCACTCATATGCGGAATATCGTTAGATGCGAAAATATAGTAGTACTTACCGCTTTTCTCGATCACCGTCGGAGCCCAGACCGCCCCCTTCACCCAAGGAAAGCCGGACATATCTATTATATTCTCAACTATCTCCCAATTTGTAAGATCCTCGGAAACAAAACAGCTTTGGTTTGGCTGATTGTTAAACGAAGATGAATGGGTGACATAAATATAGTATTTGCCATCATAAAAACGAGCCTCCGGATCGGCATACCACCCCGTGCTCAAAGGATTTTTAATATCAATTTTCATAAGTGCCTCCGTTTATAAAAGTTTACAGAAAAATTATAACATAGCAGTGTAAGAATTACAAGTGGTTTTCAAAAACACCTGTACATTATCGTGTGAAAACAAAGGAAAAAATTATCCACGAAAACTTTGAAATTGAGTAAAGCCTTTCTCATGAGGGATTCGGCAATGCGTTTATGTTCTCGTCGAAATATTCTTTGGTGGCCTTGACAAATTTTTTTACGATGGTGTCGCCGAGGGATGACTTATAAAACATTCCGAAGGAGAATTTCGGTGCGTTTTCGAGGCGTATTATCTGTAAATGCGCTTCGTCAGGAATATAAATTTCGGGCAGGAGCGTAATTCCTATCCCGGCACCCGCAAGAACCAACGATGACTCCGATGAGGCGGCAAAGTGCGTGTTTGAAGGAGTGCGCCCCTCTACAAGTTGCTGTTGAAGTTTCGATATATCGGGAGAGAGCGCCATCGGATTGGAGAAAATTAAAGATTCTTCGCGCAATTTGTCCGTTGTAATAATCTCGTTTTCTTGAAATTTACCGTTACGACGGCAAACGCCGACAATATCGCTTTGCGAAATTTCCTTGAATTTCATGTTCCCCTTTAACTCACAGCCTTCCCGCACATCGAATACAACATCTACCTGATCCGTGTCGAGCAAGTGGGACAGTTGCTCCCGCTCTACGACTTGTAGCCGCGGATGGAAATTCCGTATTTCCGTATTCATGCGGTTAAGTATCTCGGTAAGGAGGCGGAGTTGAAGATAACTGCCGCATCCGATGGAAATGCTCTCAATTTGCGTTTCGGGAGGTATTGTAAACCGTAGTTTTGCCTGATTTGCAATATTCAGCATACTTTTTGCGTCGGTAACAAATTCTTTTCCCGCGGGGGTTATCTCTACCATTCTTGTGGAGCGAATAAAAAGTTGTACCTCAAGCTCGTCCTCGAGCGACTTTATCTGGTTGGTAATCGTAGTCTGCGTGACATTAAGACGCTTTGCGGCTTTTGTGAAACTTAAAGAGCCCGCAACCGCAAGGAAGCACTCTAACTGAAAAGTGTTCATATAATTTAATTCTCCTTTGATTTTTTCGTTCCGAATTTATTGTATCACAACTTGTCCGAAAGCGCAATAGATTTATAAGAAAATCTTTTTAATAATAATCAAAATTTGATAATAATTTAGCACTTACCTATTGACAGCGCTAAAAATCTGCGCTATAATGAGTTTGCAATGAAAAACACAAGGCATTGTGAAAATTGAAAAACGAAAGGAGAAATGTTTTATGTTAACACCTTATGTTATTGCAAGAAGTATGTTTGATGAGGTCTTTGATTCTGCGTTCAGCAACCGTTCGTCCGACGGTATGATGAATACGGACATCAAGGAAAACGATGAGGGGTACGAACTTATCATCGACTTGCCCGGCGTAAACCGCGAGGATCTGAGCGCCGAACTCAAAGATGGACATCTGATAATCAGCGCAACGGTTGGTCAGAAAAAAGATGGTGATACGGAAACGAATGGCAAATATCTGCGTCGCGAGCGTTTTGTCGGCTCCTTTAAGCGTAGTTTTTATGTAGGTGATCAGATAAAGCAGGAGGATATCCGTGCTAAATTCGAGCAGGGAGTTCTTCATCTCTTCATTCCGAAAGTACCTGCTACCGCGCAGATTGAACAGAAAAACCTTATTCAGATTGAGGGATAATATCAAAAGCGAATGCGACGCAACGGGGTTTCCCCGACGCCGCATTTGCGGTTTATAAAGTGCAAAAGCAGTGCACGCAGCAACCGCAAGAACCGAAAACTAAACGCCATGAAATTGGCACTTAAAGTTTGCGTGTGCTAAAATATATACCGATGCAAGTTATGAAGGTCTTCTTGAAACCAGAAAAGACAAACCTTCATATTTTATATATAAGTCACTCGGGAGTCCGCAAAATGCGGATTCCCCATGACAGTATGGAGGTGCCTTATGCAAAGCAGAAATGAACAGAGCGATGTAGAAAAACTTGCGTATGAACTTACATATCATCGCTACCTTATGAACAAAAGTCGTACGCAAAATCTGTTTACGGAACTCACCATACAGGAATACATAGCGCTCCACACGATTACCAAAGCGTCTTCGGGGTGTGAGCATCCTCAAGGGAAAATGTATCTGAGGGACCTTTCGGACGCGATGAGAATATCGATTCACATTGTATCAAAGATGGTAGGGGATCTGAAAGAGAGAGGACTTGTCATATGGTCGCACGACGGCGACGGGAGCGATGGAACCTATATCACCATAACCGAATCCGGCATAGCGTCAATGAACAGGCAGGATAAGATTCTTGACGAATATTATTCGCGTGTTATAGAAAAATTCGGACACGACAATATGATATCGCTTTTGAAGGAGATAGACAAACTTGAAAAAGTTATGAACGACGAGTTTTCGGGAAAAGAAGATACCGAGGGGCAAGATGATAAAACCGAATGATTACATTAAAGAGCAGGAAGCGGTGTGCCGTGCCAACGATTACGTATCGCCACTTCTTTATGAAGAATACGGCGTAAAAAAGGGACTACGTGACGAAAACGGTAACGGAGTCCTTGCCGGGCTTACGAATATATCGAAAATTATTTCATCGAGAATTGAAAACGGCAAAAAGATTTCCTGCGACGGAGAACTTTGGTACCGCGGGTATCGCGTGGAGGACCTGATAGGCAGTTTTGGCGAAAATGAACTCGGCTATGAAAAAATCGCTTATCTGCTTCTTACGGGAAAAATGCCCGATGACGATAACCTCGCCCGTTTCAAAAACCTTATCGGCGAGTGCAGAACGCTTCCCGCCAACTTTACGAGGGACGTTATTATGAAAGCGCCGAGCAAGGACATTATGAACTCGATGACGCGCAGTATTCTGACTTTGGCGTCATACGACGACAATGCAAGTGATACGAGCGTTGCAAACTCTCTTTGCCAATGTATTCAACTTATCGGCGAATTTCCGCTGCTTGCGGTTTATGCCTATCACGCATACAATTACTCCGAAAATATGGACAGTATGATAATCCATCGCCCCGACCCTGCACTCTCCACGGCTGAAAACTTTCTTATGATGTTGCGCCCGGACAAAAAATACACACCGATTGAGGCAAAGGTGCTCGATACAGTTCTTATTTTGCATATGGAGCACGGGGGCGGAAACAATTCTACTTTCACAACCCGTGTTATCACTTCTTCAGGCTCGGACACATACTCCACAATGGCGGCGGCAATGTCCTCACTCAAAGGCCCTAAGCACGGCGGAGCCAATATAAAAGTAATGGAAATGATGGAGGATATACGGAAGCATGTATCCGATTATTCGGACAAGGACGAGGTAGGTGCATATCTTACAAAGATTATAAACAGAGAAGCTTTTGACAAAAAAGGGCTTGTTTACGGAATGGGGCACGCAGTCTATTCGCTTTCCGACCCGAGAGAGCGGGTGCTCAAAAACTATGTAGAAAAACTCGCCGTCGAGAAAGGACGAGAGAATGATCTTTTACTTTATAAAAATGTAGAGGAACTTGCGCCCGAATTGATAGCAAAGTACAGGCATATTTATAAAGGAGTCAGCCCAAATGTCGATTTTTACAGCGGTTTTGTGTATGATATGCTAGGTATTCCAAAGGAGCTTTATACGGCGATGTTTGCTATTGCGCGTATTGTCGGCTGGAGCGCACATCGTCTAGAGGAACTTATCTGCACGGACAAAATCATCCGCCCCACTTATATGAGCGTAATGGAAGAAAAAACGGCTGACGATGCGAACTGATATTTTACACCTGTTTTACATATGTTAAATTATGCTTTTGAGCTGCACATTTTTTGTGAAAGCTGTGTGAAAGCATAAGAAACTAATTCTGAATTTTTACGGTGTAATATTGCAAAAACCGGAAAAACATGCTATATTAAAATTGCGGGGCACAATACCGCAATTTTGAAAATAAGGAGAAAACAAAACATGAAAGCAAAAAGGCTTTTATCATTAGTTTTGGTTATGCTTCTCATCCTTGGAAGCGCTTTTCAGATTGTATCATGTGCAGGTAGCGAAAAGAAACCTGCGGAAGGTACTTATACACGCATGACGGTTGACATCAATCCCAGCGTGGAGTTTATGGTTGATGATCAGAATAAGGTTGTGTCTGTGACGGCACTCAACGATGACGGAAGCATTCTTATTGCCGGTGAAGCATTTATAGGTAAAACGCCCGAGGAAGCAACCGAACTTGTGGTGCAACTTGCAACCGATGCAGGATATCTCGTTAAAGGAGAAATATCGGTAGAGAATACCGATTCTAAGAATGAGGTGAAAATTTCGGTATCCGGTAATTCCGAATACGCGGAACAACTCAGAGAGAACCTTAAAGCCAATGTTGAAAAAATGCTTGCCGACAGTGGTATTATCGGTGCTGTCAATACCATCGAGGCAAAAACTCTGGAACAGATGAGGCAACTTGTCGTTGATGACGGACTCTTTACCGAAGACGAGGTAAAGGATATGACCGAGGAACAGTTGTACCGCGCTTTGGCAGCAGGCA